>JANNFJ010000281.1:0-5241 GCA_031379725.1 Calothrix sp. OTE_75_metabat_31 | reverse complement strand
AGTCTAATTCGCTACTCGTGGTAGCATCAATTTCGCCACTAAGGCGTTCTAATTCGGTATTACTAAAAAACTGTCGCAATACCGCACCACCTGTATTAGAAGCACCACCAACGAGCCATAATGTTTCTTGGGTAGTCGCATCAAAACAGGGAAAGCGATGGCTGTAAATACCATATTGGGAATTATCAATACGAGTCCGGCTTAATAACTTAATCGCAAGGGTAGAACCAAGGGAAGTTACAGCTTCACCCACAGATATTACACCGCTAGCGAGGAAAGCGGCAATACTGTCGGTTGTACCTGCACAAATGACGCAATTTTCAGGAAAGCCAAAGCGGGTAGATATAGATGGTGTAATCGATGCAATTGCGCTTCCTGGAGCCAGCACTTTTGGTAATTCAACGGGTAAATTTAGCTTTTTTATCCATTCAGGATACTTTAAATTTTCAATATCATACCCCAACTTCAAAGCATTATGGTAGTCACTAATACCTAACTGCCCATGCAGTAAAAATGCTAACCAGTCAGCTTGATGGAGAAAATACTCAGCTTCCGACAATCTAGGTAACTGCAACATCCATAGTAATTTTACTAGGCTAGAAGTTGCACTTATAACGACATGATTCGGTGGCGCGATATTTTTGATCTGTTCGAGTACAGATGCACCACAAGCATCATTGTAGAGTATGGGAGTACCAACAGGTTCGCCCATACTGGAGCATAACATCACAGTCGAAGAAGTACCATTGATTGCGATCGCGTCGATTGCCTGCCTCAAGTCACTAGGAATTTGCTCAAGCAGTGCAAACAAAGCGCTTTGCCAACAACCGGCTAAATCCTCAACAATTGCCATATCAAACCCATAACGTCCCTCAAAGCAAATATTTGCTGACCCATCGATGACAGTACACCTCGCACCGGAAGTCCCGAAATCAATTCCTAAATATAAACGCATAATGTTGCATCTTGTAACAACCTATTCCCCATTCTGGGTAAAACAAGGAAAAGTAGTAAGCGGACTCTTTAAAATTTAGTTAGTAATGGGAGCCTAAAAACATGTCAATATCAGATACTCAAGTCTACATCGCCCTTATCGTTGCTCTGATCCCAGGCGTTTTGGCTTGGCGTTTGGCAAGCGAACTCTACAAAAACTAAAACTTGTTCTGTATTTTAAACAAGTTTAAAGTTTAAGAACCTGGCAGATTGTGGGTAATTATAAAAATTTTACGGATTTATTCTCTAAATCCGAAAATTTAGTAAAAATACCTACTTAATCTGCCAGGTTTATTTGTTTCACAGTGGAATTACAGTAGTAAATTTTCAGAAATAAAGTAATATAACAGCAAAACAACTGCATAATCAGTAAAATAAAACTGGTTGTGGTGCCTGCCGTTCGCGGAATATCAAATTACTATCCATCTTGAGCAAAAAGCCTTATATATCAAAGCTTTTTGAAGGTTAAAGTAAATTTTGAATTAGTAAATTCCACTGGCAATTAGTAGTACAAATGTTCAGCAAATAAGGTATTTTTTAATATTGTATGAATGCAGTCCAACCTTCCTCTAGACCAGAGCTACAGCAACCCCCACGGAAGCGTTCCGGAGTTCCTCGACCAAAGCGCCATCTTCGTCAGCGCTCGTATCGAATCATGGCACTGGAAACAACCGCGAAAATAGGGGTTAATATTGCTATTTCTGTGGCTGTTATATCTGCCTTGTCACACCTTTTGCCTTACCATTGGTCGCAGCAAGAAAAGTTACGCACCATCCGCACTGAAGTTAAGTTGATGGAAACGCGAGTAAATACTTTACAGACAGAATTTAATCGTAACTTCGATTCTGGTCAAAGGAGAAAAATCATGCAAGAGCAAGGAAACCGATTTGACCCAAATCAACGTCAGCTTGTACTTATGGATGGCAAAGAAACCGAACAACCTGAGTCGTCACCTTAAATGATTTGGATACTACTAGCAGCTAATAGTTAATAACTAATAGTTTGATTCTATAACTATTTAGTTATCATCTATTAGTTGTTGACAGTAACTTTGTACTAAATACACTGAACTACAAAAAAACCCGCCTCACAATTATGTGAGAACGGGATAATTACGAAAAGAATAACCTTTGAGCTAACGATACGCCACTTGCGGTCCTGCCCAAACTTGTACTGCTTGATTGCCAAAAGTTATTGGTTGGTCAACATCTGCTGCATTTGCAGTTTTGCCGTCATCTGCGACAGTAACAAGAGGCCAATCCTCATCTCCGAGTTCGCCTGTACGGAATAATACATGGTTAGGCTGGGACTTGCTCCAACCTAGCAAAATTGAAATTTTCTCATTATCGCTATTTCCATGTTCGGGACCCACAGTGTTGGTAATATTTTTGCCACGATGCCAAACGACTGCGTAATCCGATACATCTGATGTGTTCATGACCCCTTCAAATCGGCGTGCGAGGAAGCGATCGCCTTTTTCCGACCAACTGACAGGAACTAATACCCCAATTGTTCCTTCCCGATTCGCATCAGGTTCGGCTTTAATATTAATTAGAACGTCTCTGTTGCGCGAAGTTGAAGAAACAACCCGTAATTGCTTAGTTTGTCGGTCTTCGATAAATAAGACACTACTAACGCGGCTATTGTGCATTTCGGGTTTTACTTCCAATTGCACGCGGCTGTAAACAGCATACCGACCATCGGGCGATATAACTGGTACGCTGCGGTAGTACCGTACACCACCACCTTTAGGTGACATCGATTCCTGAGTAGCCGTAATCCATTTCATGGGAATTGGATAAGCACTACCCAAAGGGTCTTCTGAAGCTTGCTGCATCGAAGAGTCCGGTTGCTGTGCAGGTTCTTCGATGATATTCGGTTGCGATCCCCGACCAATCGCTGGCACGCTATTGGTGGCTGCGTACAGAGAACCCGATGAATCGGCAAGATTATTTTTCGCAGCTTTTAGCTTTTGAATTAAATCACCTTGACTTGTCGAAACTCCAGGCACAGAAATTTGTTTCGTCTTGGTGGGAGCTAATTCAACCGCCGATAGTGGGTCGTGGCTGGGTAGTTCCGTCGAAGCCGAATTATTTTCTGGAGAGAACGAATCATTTATTAACAGTTTTGAATCGACAACAGCAGCCATCTGCATTGGCACTTCCAGAGGTTTCGATGCCAACAAGCTATTAGAGGAGGACTTCAATTCTGGATTTAAGCCAGTGTCAACAGTAGCGGTTTTTATCGACGCAGAGTTATTATCTTCCACGCGAGCAGAAGTGCTTGCTACTACTTCTGACTTTTTCGCTGATGTAGCATGACTGCTAGATGCCACTAAGGGCGCGATTAGCATCACGACTACAACGTACTTAAGGAATGGTTTTACGCGAAACCATCCTGACAACAAAAGGGTTTTCAGCATCTGTTGACTCTCTAGAAGGGGGTGTTGCTGTGTGAAGAGCAATGCCTTAAGACCGAAGTGGGCAAGCTATGACTACTATGTATAACAGGGAACTAAACCTTTTAACGAGATTATCTACTCAAATTTTGCATAGCTTTACAAAATTATGTATTTCAGGCTACACCAGCACAAACAAATTAGACACGGATCTAATTTGTTTTCTAGCTAAGGTAACAACAAATACTATTATCACCTCAATTAACTGATGCATCATAACTCAAGTATATGCATAGTCAAAATTAAATCAAACAAACTAGTCTGAAAATATCGGTAGTAGATGACCAACGAGAACACAGTTTAGACGCATTGCTACTACTCGTATTTGTATCTAGGGCTAAACATTGTGAGTTTACAAACGCTCGATTGCAGTGCAACCCCGATTTAGCTTCTTTTGCAGGAATAGTCAAAAAGGCTATCACCAACTCAGAAATATTGTTTTAACACATAACTAGTACGTGCATCTAATGATTTGGAGAGTTCCCCAAAAAGCTTTTCCTCTATTCGGGATTTATTAAAAAGGCTCAGGCATTTTATGTAAAATGCAAGAAGCTTTACTAGTTATAACCACGAGCGATAAATTAGTATCTAAAACTTAGATAAATGTAACTTAACCTGGCCAAATCAAGATAAATTGATTTGATTTACGCGGTGGAGGAAAATCAATTTCCAAATACTAAGCTACTTGTGAATCTGAATTTGGTAGAAGCAGAGCAGGCTTTATTGGTTACACTTCTATAACCACCAAACATATTATAGCCTTACTCAGTCGAATTTTGTCTCTTATTTAGGATAGATATTTCTATGAATATATTTCTCTAAGCATACAAAACTTTATCCTCGACCGTCTTGCGTGAGCGTCAATCAGGTACTTTGGACAAGCCGCAACAAGGTTACCAGCAGTGCATCGCCCAACTAAGTCCTTGGGTGCGCGATCGCAATCAAGACCTCGTAAATTTACTGTATTTTTTGCAACTACTGTTACTTAATACCTTGACAATTTATTTATCAGTATTTCAACTTATTAAAATTTTTGACATTTACTCATCATTAATATACATGACTTTTAGACATTTGAGAAAATGATGTAAGGGCGCAAGCATGAGCTACCCTACATATGTACCTCACCTGGTTGGGAACTGCTATAAGCTATGAATTAATAATCTCGATACACAATTTTAAATTTCATGAAAATAGTATTTTTTGGTACACCACAGTTTGCAGTTCCAACTCTAGAAAAATTACTCAATCATCCCAGTATTGAAGTCTTGGCAGTTGTTACCCAACCCGATAAACGCCGAGAACGCGGGAATAAATTAACACCATCACCTATCAAAAACGTTGCCTTAACCCATAACCTCCCCATCTGGCAACCCCAACGAATTAAAAAAGATGAAGAAACTTTAACTTTACTTAAACAATCCGGAGCAGATTTATTCGTGGTTATCGCTTATGGGCAAATCCTCTCCCAAGAAATTCTCGATATACCCATTGGTTGCATCAACGTGCATGGTTCGATTTTGCCTCAGTATCGAGGTGCTGCACCGATTCAATGGTGTTTACATAACGGTGAAAAAGAAACTGGCATTACAACAATGCTAATGGATGCTGGGATGGACACCGGGGCAATGCTACTCAAAGCCACAACACCAATTAGTTTGTTAGATAATGCCCAGACTTTAGCCGTGAGATTAGCAACAGTCGGTGCAGATTTGCTAGTCGAGACAATCTTTAAATTGGCATCTGGGGAAGTTAAACCGATCCCCCAAGATAATTCGGGAGCAACATAT
>JANNFJ010000250.1:0-4055 GCA_031379725.1 Calothrix sp. OTE_75_metabat_31 | reverse complement strand
GCGGTTCATTTTCTTAAAAAATTTGGAGAGACGCGAAATTTGCCTTTATCGGCACGCTACAAAGAACGCATCTCTACATCTTTCATGCAGCACATTACAACGTAAAAAAGTTAATATTACGGTTTCATTGCCACCTTAATCACTTTACGCTCCTTCATATCCACAAACACCTGTTCCAAATCCTTCAACGGACGTTGTTCGCTAATTAGCAACTCAAACGGAATTTTGCGACTCGCAATTAATGAAAGCGCTTCTCGTACAAAATGTGGTGTATTATGAAACACACCCTTTAATGTTAGTTCGCTGTAATGCAACTGCTCCGTACTCACAGAAATTGTCGTATTTTTCGGACATCCACCGAATAAATTCACAGTTGCACCAGGACGGGCACATGCGATCGCATCCTCCCAAACACTCGGTACACCTGTAGCTTCGATAACTATATCTGCACCTAGTCCCGAAGTAAATTCTCTCACCGTACTGAGAATATCAGAATGCCGATAGTTAAATGTCTTAACAGCACCCAATTTACTTGCTATTTCCAGTCTTTGTTCATTACCACCAAAAACAATAACATCGCAATCAAGCGCTAACTTAGCAACAAACATCAACCCAATTGCCCCATCTCCCAATAACACAACCCTGTCACCTGATTTCACATGAGAACGTGCAACCCCATGCAAAACACAAGCTAAAGGTTCCGTCATAGCTGCCAATTCATAACTTAAGTCATCTGGAACCGACAATAAATTATGCTCTACAATCGGCGCAGGAATCTTTAAATATTGTGCAAACGTACCATTATTCCAAGTTAAATTCGGGCAAAGCGAAAATTCTTGGCGTTGACAAAAAAAACATTTCATGCATGGAGCCGAGTTGTTAGCCACAACTCTGTCCCCAACTTTCCAATTAGTTACACCTTCCCCAACCGCAACAACTTCCCCTGCTGCCTCATGTCCAAATAAAGTGGGTGGTTTAAGCATTTTCGCATGTCCCCCCCGTCGCCACACTTTCAAATCAGTACCGCAAGTTGTCGCAATTCCCACTTGAATAACTACTTCCCCCACATCCGGTATGGGGTCAGCAACCTGTTCGAGACGCAAATCTTCTTGACCGTAAAGTAACGCTGCTAGCATTAGGGTGTGGGGTGTAGGGTGTAGGGAAGAGGCAAGGGAATAAATATAAATTCTAAATTCTTAATTCTAAATTTCTTAATTCAATAAGCCTGTACGGGCGGGTTAACGAATAATCTAAGATAAAACGAAAAATCTTCATAAACCCGCCCACCCCATCGAAAAATCTAAAATAGCCCAAAAAATTAGCTCTACCTGATATTACCAGGCAGAGCGAATCCTTACGATATAAAAGAGATTATTTTTTCCGAAAAATCGGGAACTTAATCGCAATGAGATAGTTCTAATTACCTACCACCCAAAATCTCTCTTACACCAAAAAAAGCCAAGTATTGTTCTATCTCGACCCAATCCACAAAACTTAAGCCTGAATCACAGGGGCAGGAACAGCACTTTTATTCCTAGCTTCAATTCCCGATACACGATTCACAGTTAACAACGGCACTTCTTGCCAGCAAGTTTTGCAAAACCAGTAAATTTCACCATGACGGACATGACGTAAGAGCGAACCACCGCAGCACGGACAGCTGTTGTCTATCATACTCATACTAATGACCTCCTTCAAAAATTGTTAATTATTAAGATGCGCTAAAAGCAATCGATTCAAACTGGAATTTACCAGCGTGAATGTGCCCATTTTGACGAACTCGGTTCTGAATAATATCTCGATACACCTTTTCGTAACCGTTGACCATCTCAAGGATGCTAAAGTTGTCTTCCACATACTTACGGCAATTGTGACGGCTAAGTTGCGACGCAAGAGGAATCATAGCAGCCATTTCCTCGTAACTAGAGCAGACAAAACCAGTCTTACCTTGAGCAATCACTTCTGGTACAGAACCCATATTCATTCCAATCACTGGCGTACCAGTAGCCATTGATTCAATCATCACCAAACCAAACGGTTCTTGCCAAGCGATAGGAAACAGTGCAACAGTAGCATTGCCTAGTAATTCTGATTTCTTGGTATTATCTATTTCACCAAGATACTCGATTTGCTCGCCGTCGATATGCGGTGCAATTTCGCGTTCAAAAAACTTTTTATCTACTACATCGACCTTCCCTGCCATCTTCAGATGCCAACCTGTTTTTTTGGCAATTGCGATCGCATGTTGGGGTCCTTTCTCTGGCGAAAAGCGTCCTAAAAATGCCAAATATGGCGTTTCTGATTGGGGTTGAGCAATAAATGGGTAATTATCTGGGTTGATGCCGTTGTAAACAGTACCAACATAATTTAAATCGATTTGCCGTTGTGCGTTGCTAATAGTGACGTATGATTGGTTACGATGATGGGTAAATACGGTCTTATTTTCGCTATTAAAGCTACCGTGTAAGGTATGCACCGTAGGTGTTTGCACAAAACTAGCGCCCAGTAAAGCTGGAACCCCTACATGGGAATGAATGATATCGAATTCGGCTGCACGTTGGTAAACTTGGCTGAGTTCGAGCGTTTCGTAAGCAGAGTATTCTTTTAGATTTGGGTCTAAACGTAATGCTCTAGGACATACAGCTTCGAGTCTAGCTAACGTTTGCGAATCTCCCGATGCGAACAAAGTAACATCATGACCCCGACGGACTAATTCATCGGTGAGGTGACTTACTACCAGTTCGATGCCTCCGTAAGTTGGAGGTGGAACTCGTTCCCATAAGGGGGCTACTTGAGCGATTTTCATAACTTGTTTTGGTTCTGGTGAAAAAGCCCTGTTTTTTAGGACTTGTATTCAGATATTTGGTTGAGCATATATACTCACCATTTGAAGTTTACATCAACTAGGCCGGTTATAAAAAAAATATTTTTTATTTAAGCGGGCTTGACAAATTGACTTCAACTTACTCTAACCAATCAAATCAATTTAATTAGGCAACCACATGTATAACATTACAATCAATAAGAACTTTAGTTCATCTATCCTGGGGATCATAGTAAAGCCCTAGAATATTCGAGTTAAAACCACCGGCTTTTGATTTAAAGGCAATTATTTCCCTATTCCCGCCAAAGCAAGAATAATCAAGCCGCTATAATCAGCAAAAAAGTTGGAAAATATTGCAAATTTAGGAATAGAATCGATTTAAAGATATGAAAATAGCCACTTGGAATGTCAACTCAGTGCGATCGCGCCTTGACCATGTTGTAAATTGGTTGAAAGATAACCCTGTTGATGTCCTTTGCTTGCAAGAAACCAAAGTCGTCGATGTTGATTTTCCAGGCAGCGAATTTACGGCATTAGGCTACAACATCTATATATATGGGCAAAAATCATACAACGGTGTTGCCCTATTAAGTAAAAAGCCACTCGAACAAGTAACTACTGGTTTTACAAGTATATTGACAGATATTGACCCAATTTGGGACGAACAAAAGCGAGTCATCACAGGTGTAATCGACGGCATTAGAATTCTGAATCTTTACGTACCCAATGGTTCCGAAGTTGGTAGTGAAAAATATAACTATAAGCTTGGTTGGTTGACGGTATTGCAAAAATACCTGCAATCCTTATTACTGACTACTCCAAATATTTGCATGTGTGGCGACTTTAATATTGCCCTCGAAGATAAAGACATTCACGAAAAAGCAACCAATATTAAAACTCATATTATGTCATCAGATGCCGAACGCCAAGCCCTCAAAGAATTACTTCAATTAGGCTTTACCGACGCATTCCGCAAATTCACTGACGAAGGGGGACACTTTAGCTGGTGGGATTATCGCACAGCAGGCTTTGCTAAAAATCGAGGTTGGCGGATTGACCACCATTATTTAACACCACAACTATACTCAAGTGCCACAAGTTGCATTATCGACATCGCACCCAGGAAATTACAGAAACCCAGCGACCATACACCCGTAATTGTCGAATTTTAGATAATTGATATTCGTAGGATAGGGACTTATGTCAAAAATGCGTGACAAGTCGAAAATGC
>JANNFJ010000227.1:0-2197 GCA_031379725.1 Calothrix sp. OTE_75_metabat_31 | reverse complement strand
CCTATCTTGCGAAAGATACTCAGCGCCCCGGTAATCCAACTGTGGTTGTCAAACAATTAATGCCAGCTAGAAGGGATACTCGTTTTTTGGAAGTTGCCCGTAGGTTATTCGATGCAGAAGCCGAGATTTTGTTGATATTGGGAAAACATATTCAAATCCCCGATTTACTGGCATATTTTGAAGAAAATAACGAATTTTACTTAGTCCAAGAGTATATTAAAGGATGCTTACTTACTCAGGAGTTATCCTCTACAAGTACCGTCAAAGACGAAGCATTTACGATTGAAATGCTCAAAAGTGTTTTACAAGTTCTCAAATTCGTCCACGAACATCGAGTTATTCACCGCGATATCAAGCCAGATAACATTATTCGTAACTCCCAAGACAATCGCTTGGTACTAATCGATTTTGGTGCAGTCAAAACCATGCAACCAGCCAACAGCGAAAAAACCGAATTGGCAACAGTAGTAATTGGTACTAGGGGCTATGCACCACCCGAACAATTAGCCGGACATCCGCGCTTGGCTAGCGATATTTATGCCTTGGGGATGATTGCTATTCAAGCAGTGACTGGTATTAAGCCACAATTATTGTCAATGAATCCCGATACAGGAAACGTAGAATGGCGAAAAATGGCGCAAATTAGCGACGAACTAGCTGCAATACTAGATAAAATGATTTGTTATCACTTTAGCGATCGCTATCAATCTGCCACTGAAGTTCTAGAAGATTTGAATAGGATGATAAAAATGAATTAAATATCTATTTGACAAGCAATATGCGAATTAAAAAAGTTATTTTTTTGGCAATTATAGGTTTTATTTGTTCCTTAGTAACGGGTTATGCGATCGCAGCAATCAATATCTACTTTTACGGAAATAATCCCAGCTACATTCAAGCGGATGCCGCAATAGTCTTAGGTGCAGAAATATGGAGAAACGAACCATCCCCAGTTTTCCGGGAACGGATTAATCATGCAATTGATCTTTATCTAAATCACGATATTCGCATAATTATTTTTACTGGTGGTGTTGGTGTCGGCAAAGATTTATCTGAAGCTGACGTAGGTAAGTTATATGCTATGAGAAATGGCGTTAAAGACAATGATATATTAATTGAAACAAAATCACGTACAACTCGACAAAATCTTATTAATGCCAAAGAAACTACTAACTTTAAACAATTCAGGAAAATTTTAATTGTCAGCGACCCTTTGCACATGAAGCGTGCTGTATTGATGGCAAGAGATTTGGGTATTAACGCATATCCATCACCTACCCCAACTACTCGTTATCGTAGCGTCGAAAGTCAATTGAAATTTTTATTACGCGAGACATATTTTTACTTGGTGTATTTAATATTTAAAATCTAAAAAATTGATTATAACTTCTCCCTTCTCTCTTCCTCCGTGTACTCTGCGTCTTTGTGGTGATTACTTTTACTCCTCAAAATTGCGAAGTACTAATTTTCCACCGCATTAAATAATGAGTAGTTCACACCTGTTACTCTAATCTGGCACCATAATAGAAAATTAAAGCTCATTTATAAGTTGGCATATTCACAGCATCGGCAGTGATTTTAATTTCATCGGTGACAAAAAAAGTAGCAGTTTCAGCTTCCTGTACTTTTCCTGACTGAGAAATCTTGACATTGCCACTCAAAACAACTTTCCGTTCGGATTGAAAATACTCAGCTTTGTCAGACGTAGCAGTAATTTTTTGCGGTTCATATTTGAATTCTACATTACCTTGCCAGGTTATTGCATCACTTGTGTTTTTTGAGATTGCCTGCTTTGCTGGTATTGATTCCTGATTTTCGCTCATTTGGGCGTAGACGCTGTTAGCGGTGGTAGCGAGTAAAATCAGATGTATCAAAACTGCTGGCAGCAAAAAGGATAAATGTAACCGACGCATTAATATAAAGTTCATCTACAAATCTCGCTTTCAGAATTTTTTTTACCCAAGCTGAAGTGAAAATACTTCAGCAACATCTTGGCACGACTTGAGTTATAAATCCACAGAACTATAGGACTACCCCTGCATATTTTTGTACTCCTGCAAAGAAGCAAGCTAAGGCGTAGCCTGCTTGCGCTTATATATCTGGAGTTTAGACTAAATAGTTGAACTTAAAGAAAAAAATAGGGGGTCTGATTGAACACAGACCCCCTTTTGGCAGAAGCTAAGAGAAGAACTACCTA
>JANNFJ010000211.1:0-2675 GCA_031379725.1 Calothrix sp. OTE_75_metabat_31 | reverse complement strand
CAAAGGTGTCCCCCTGCATCCCGATTTTAATCACGTCTGGTTAGAGTTTTATATTCCCGGTATCGGCTGGTTGCCGATGGAATCAAACCCCGACGATTTGGGATATTCTAACGCTCACCCTACACGCTTTTTTATGGGTTTGTGCTGGTATCATATCGAAATTGGCAAAGGCATTCCCTTTGAAAGTCTGATTAGTAAAGGTGTCAGACTCAAAAAAGAAGATATTTCCATCGGCGAATTAGCCATTAATCACATTCGTTTCACAATTCTTGATGAGTTGGAGTAGAAACAAGTAAAACGAAAATTATCGGAAGTAGGGAAAGAATTACCTTTCTCTACTTCCGACTCTCCCTTCCTTCATTTACAAATAATTTATTTTTTTATACTTAACCTTTA
The DNA here is from genome assembly GCA_031379725.1 of Calothrix sp. OTE_75_metabat_31. Taxonomy (GTDB): domain Bacteria; phylum Cyanobacteriota; class Cyanobacteriia; order Cyanobacteriales; family Nostocaceae; genus JANNFJ01. Next base: position 2,279 of record JANNFJ010000211.1, on the reverse strand, counting down.
CCCATGCTTGATTGATTCTCTAAGCTAGTGGATTAACCTATGATTAGAAGTAATTAAAGAGGTATAAGTACACCTAAGTAAAATTATAATTTTTAGAAAGCTTCATTAAGAAAACATCTAAATAAGTACTTTCTACATAGGTCTAAACGGAAAATCATCATTAAGATTAAATATTAAACACTAGTAACCACATTAAAAGCTGTCTACAATTAAAGGTCAATATCATCAATAAGAGAAACAATTTTAATTACCCATGATTCTTATCCAAATTGGATTAGATAATGCCGTAGTAATACAGCATTGCTGTGCCCCTCTCCTCCAGAAAAACAAAAATTTAACCACTAATAATTGAAAATAATTTTTAGAACCACGAATAAAACCTTTAAATACAACTTAAAAACGTAAATAGCATGAGCAATTTGATAAACCCCTGCTATCCCAGTATTCTTCCTGAAGAACAGAAGATATATCAACATTTGCTTCATTTAGTACAGGTCGAATCACCCACACAAATGATCGAGCGTTTTCAAGCTTTATTTATCGAAGGCGCTAATTACCCCGAAACCGAAATATTAACAACTCTCGACCAGGTAACAGCATCGCATCATACCGAGCAATTTAAATTTTTCCTCAACCGTTGCTGTCATATTTTGATTAATCGGTGGCACATGCAACCGCAAATGCATAATGCGATTCCAGAATTGATTGCGTTATTTGAACATTTACCTACTTGTTACAGAACTATTAGCTTTCGAGAAAAAGCAATTCGACGTTTGCAGCAACTTGTCAAACAGTTTATAGAAAGCGAACATTATCTGATACTGCGTCGATTAACCCAAGTAATTTCGCAATCCGAATCGCATCACAACGGGCAAAAACCATTAGCTGTTTTGATGCGACGTTACCCGTATTTATACGAACATTATTTATTAAGCGAAGATTCAACTTTAGAACATCAATGGACTGTAAAAAAAATCAAAACTGAAGTCCAGAGAAAGTTTGAACTAGATTTATCTCGGTATGTTACCTATAAAGTACGCTGCAATCAACTTATTCAAACTAACTTGGCAACCAATACAAATCGCATTATCCAACCAGTCACAAACCCAACATTACTGAGTGAAAAAAAGCTCAATGCGACCCTCAAGCAATTTGCTGGTAAAGTTGAAGGTGATTACACTTATCAAGAATTTGCCCAGCTATTTTTAAAATATAGCAGTCAAGCTTCTTGTTTCGGTGCATTTAAAAATGATTTATACGAATACTTGATTTCTGGGATTGATAGGGATTATGGTAAGAGACAATTTAATCAACGTTTGTATAACCAATTGCAAAATACTTTATCATCAGCCGATGAGCAAAAACTTGATGAGTTTTTATTGGTGCGGACTTGCAGTCAATTGCTAAACTTTTTAATTGTCGAGAGTTCGGTGTCACCGCAGCATTTTACATTTATTGATTTGATTGGTAACCAAGGGACATTAGTTGCTACAGGGTTATTACTCAAGATTGTTTTGATTTGCCATAAGATCAAGCCATATTTAGCAAAACGATTTTCGATTTTATTCAATCATTACGAGTCGGCAAGTACTAATGGGGTAATGTGGTTAGTTGAGACTCTCGAACAGTTGAATGTTGCTTATAGTATTCATTTTGGTAATATTGATTTATCCTATTGTAAGCAAATTGTTTAACTAATTACATTTTAAATTTAGTGGGGTAAAGGATGCAGTTTACACATTAATCGTTACTATGGATACTATTGTGGCAAATATCCAAGCAGAAAGTAGAAACAATGAAATCTTTTGCTAACCTATTGACATCTTTAGTTGTAGCCTTTTGGGTAATTGCGATCGCAATCGTTTCTGCCCAGAATGCCGAACCTGTATCGCTGAAATTTTTCTCTTACCAATCGATTCAAATCCCCTTTGGTTTGGTCTTAGCTTTTAGCGCCAGTGTGGGAATCATTAGCATTGCTGTGCTACAACCTTTTTGGAACTTAGTCAATTCCAACCGCAGTAGTCCACGTTCCGAAGACTATCCTGAATTTTTTACCGATGATGAAGATTTTTAATTTTCTTTGTGACCTTTGTGCTTCATTTTAGGATCTACGTAAGAGTAATCCAAGAAATAAATGATCCTACGATATCGACTTTGGATATTTTTTTAATTGGAATACTCTAATAGTGATTGGAGGATTAACCACACAGACACAGAGGACACGGAGTAAATAGCGGGTTTGGGAGAGTTTTTGCGTAAGTCGTATAATTTCTTTAACG
>JANNFJ010000578.1:0-3866 GCA_031379725.1 Calothrix sp. OTE_75_metabat_31 | reverse complement strand
GACGGAATGCCAATCGAAGGAAATTTCGCTTTAGAAATCTTCTGGACAGCAATTCCATCAATTATTGTCATCATCTTAGGTATTTATAGCGTTGATGTGTATACGCAAATGGGGGGTTTAGGTGTTGGGGGACACGACCACAAAATGGTTGACCATTCTTCAATGTCTTCAAAAGGTACAGGAACTGCTCTTGCTGCAACTTTAACCAATTCTGACATCGAAGTGCCAATTGTTGCACCTATTCAAGCATCTACTGAAGAAGCACTTACTCAAGAATTGACTGAAGCACCAACCGAGTTATCGATTGAATCACCCGTTGAGTTACCTGTTGAATCACCTGTCGAACCAAAACCATTTATTGAAGCACCTGTAGTCATACCAGTTAAAGCACCCATCATACCTCAAGAAAAAATTGGTATTGGTGCAAATCCTCAAGAACAGGGTAAAAACGCTGATTTACTCGTCAATATTACAGGAATGCAGTTTGCCTGGATATTTAATTACCCTGACAGTGATATTACATCGGGTGAACTTCACGTTCCTGTAGGTGCTGACGTGCAATTGAATATTGCAGCTACCGATGTGATTCATTCGTTTTGGGTTCCCCAATTCCGACTCAAACAAGACGCAATTCCCGGACAAACAACCGAACTTCGCTTTGTTGCAACCAGACCGGGAACATACCCGATAGTATGTGCCGAATTGTGCGGTGGGTATCATGGGTCAATGCGATCGCAAGTTATTGTCCACACCCAGGATGAGTTTGACGAGTGGTTAGAAACCAGTCGCATTGCTAATACTAGTCAGCAAGTTGTTGCGATTAGACCTAACGAACTATCAAAATCCAACTACCTCGCACCCTATGCAAAAGTAATCGTCAGTGGTCGGTAGTTAGTTGTTAGTGGTCAGTGGTCAGTGGTCAGTGGTTAGTGGTTCTTAACAAATGACGAATGACAACTGACAAAGGACAAATGATAAAGGGCAAATAACAAATGACAATACAACTTCCACGGGAAAATCCACCAGATAATAAAACTGGTCATGTAGCAGTTAGTCATACTACCCACCAAAAAGCTTGGAAATGGTATGACTACTTCACATTTAACATCGACCATAAAGTAATTGGGATTCAATATCTAGTTACCGCATTTGGGTTTTATCTAATCGGTGGATTGATGGCAGTGGCAATGCGAACCGAACTTGCCACGCCTGACTCCGACTTTTTAGACCCAAACCTGTACAACGCATTAATGACCAACCACGGTACAGTGATGATATTTTTGTGGATTGTACCGAGTGCTATTGGTGGATTTGGTAACTATTTAGTCCCGTTAATGATAGGGGCACGGGATATGGCATTCCCGAAACTCAATGCTCTAGCATTCTGGCTCAACCCTCCTGCCGGACTCCTCCTTGTCGCTAGTTTCTTCTTTGGTGGCTCCCAATCGGGTTGGACAGCATATCCTCCACTGTCGCTGATTACCGCCCCAATTGCTCAATCATTATGGATTTTAGCGATTGTATTAGTTGGCACATCCTCTATTTTAGGTTCGGTGAACTTTGTTGTTACCATCCTGAAAATGAAAGTCCCCAGTATGCGCTGGGATCAACTGCCGTTATTTTGCTGGGCAATTCTTGCCACTTCGGTTTTAGCGCTGGTATCTACTCCCGTACTTGCCGCAGGATTGGTGTTACTTTTATTTGATATCAATTTTGGGACATCATTCTTTAAGCCCGAAAACGGCGGTAATGTCGTTCTCTACCAGCACTTATTCTGGTTCTACTCGCACCCAGCAGTGTATCTAATGATTTTGCCTATTTTTGGCATCATGTCCGAAGTGATTCCGGTACATTCACGCAAACCGATTTTTGGCTATAAAGCGATCGCATTCTCGACATTGGCAATTTGTGTAGTCGGTTTGTTTGTGTGGGTTCACCACATGTTCACCAGCGGTACTGCTGCTTGGATGCGGGTATTTTTCACCCTTTCGACTTTGTTAGTGGCAGTCCCCACAGGGGTAAAAATATTTGGTTGGGTTGCCACGCTTTGGAAAGGCAAAATTCGCTATACCAGCGCAATGTTATTTGCAGTTGGTTTGCTATCAATGTTTGTGTTCGGTGGTATTGGTGGTGTCACGTTGGGCACTGCCCCGTTTGATATTCACGTTCACGATACATATTATGTAGTGGGACATTTCCATTACGTTCTATTTGGTGGTTCTGTTTTTGGTATCTATTCAGGGATTTATCATTGGTTCCCGAAAATGACCGGACGGATGTTAAATGAAAGCTGGGGACGAGTTCACTTTGGTTTGACCTTCATTGGTACCCATCTGACTTTTTTACCTATGCACGAACTCGGTTTGCTAGGAATGCCGCGTCGTGTTGCTATGTACGACCCGCAATTTGCATACCTTAACCAGCTTTGTACCGTAGGTGCGATTCTGCTGGCTTTATCTGTGATTCCTTTTACTATTAATGTGGTTCAGAGTTGGACTAAAGGTGAAATCGCAGGAGATAACCCTTGGAATGCATTGACTTTAGAATGGACAACCGATTCACCCCCAACGATCGAAAACTGGGAAATTTTACCTGTAGTTACTCACGGACCCTATGATTACGGTATGACCGATTATCACCGTGCTGACCCATTAGGAGATATTGGAGTGTAAGAGGGGAAGGGGAAAAGGGGAAAGGGGTAAGAGAAAGAGGTTTTATTTCTAACTCCTAACTCAATAACAGACGCGAAATTTGCCGAAGCGGCACGCTACGCGTTGCTTGCTTCCCCGGAGGGGTACGCGTCTCTACATCTCCTAACTCCTAACTCTTAACTCCTAACTCCTAACTCCTAACTTCCTCACTCCCTCATTAAAAACATGGCAGTAGCAACATCAACACCAGTCCCAGGACATGAGGAACACCCCGATTTGCGTGTTTTGGGGCTTTTGACGTTCTTAGCGTCAGAATCATTAATGTTTGGTGGCTTTTTCGCCACTTATCTATTTTTCAATAGTACAACCGCTGTTTTTCCACCCAAAGGTACTGAAGTAGAGTTATTTTTACCTGCGATTAATACCGCGATTCTGGTTTCCAGCAGCTTTATAATTCACCTCGGTGATATGGCAATCAAGCGTAATAGCGTCTGGGGGATGCGGTTTTGGTACTTCGTGACTGCTGTCATGGGTGCGACTTTTTTGGCAGGTCAAATTTATGAGTACCAGCATTTAGATTACAGTCTGAGTACGAATATATTTGCCAACTGCTTTTATATTTTGACCGGATTTCACGGTTTGCATGTTTTCATCGGATTACTGTTAATTTTAGGTGTGTTGTGGCGCAGTCGTCGTCAAGGTCATTATTCTGCGACGAAACACACTGGTATTGAAATGGCAGAAATTTACTGGCACTTTGTCGATATTATTTGGATTATTCTGTTCCTACTTTTGTACATCATGACTCAGTTTTAAAAATTTAGAGAGTTAGGGGTTAGGAGTTAGGAGTTATAAATTAATTTTCTCTACTTCCTCCACTTCCTCTAATTTCTCCCCCTTCCTCCCCTTCCCCTCTTCCCCTCTTCCCCCTACTCCCTATGTTCTCTTGGTTTCAAGTACCGGATGATATCAAGCAGTTATTAATTTTGGCTGCTGAGAATTGGCAAGATACGTCTAAATCACAACAATATATAAATCAAGCTTTAGCTAAAACTGGTGATTCTATTGATGTTTTAGTTGCTGCTTATCGTTATTTCTACTATAAGCATAACTATCAAATGGCATTGGATACGGCAAATCAGGTAATTAATAAAGTTAAAGTTTCCGAAGCTTTGCCAGATGCTTGGGAACAACTTAAACCGATACTATTAAGTC
>JANNFJ010000186.1:0-4478 GCA_031379725.1 Calothrix sp. OTE_75_metabat_31 | reverse complement strand
GTTTGCCAAAAACGGCGCTTACCTTTGTGGTCTTTACTAATATATAAATTCAGCTTTTGCTGCAAAATCAAAAATAAAAAAGGAATATCCTCAATTAAGTATCGCTTCCATAACCTCCTTGGTTCGCACAATAATCTAAATAACCATTCCATACCAATTTGGCTAACCCATTTTGGCGCTCTTTTCAACTTTCCAGCTTCAAAATCAATCGTTGCACCCAGCGCCATAAAAATCTTAATATCTGGCAAATGTTCCCGATATTTATATATCCATTTTTCCTGTTTAGGCGCTCCAACACCTATTACTAAAACAGTTGCTCCCGAATTATTAATCATATCAACAATCATTAAACATTCCTCCTCATTCTTCTCAAAACCAAAGCTTGGAGAAAAAGAGGCAACTACAATCTCTCTGCCAATTTTTTGATTGATTGTTTGTTGTGCGGCCATTGCAATTCCTGAACTAGCACCTAAAAGGAAAATCTTAATATTTTCGTGATTTTTATGATAGTTATAAAAAGCTGGTAACAAGTCAGAACCGGAAATTTTTTCTTTGATAGGAGTTCCCAAAAATTTTGCAGCGTTAAGTAAAATCTGGCTATCGCAAACTTTGTAAGTACCAATGCTATAAGCTTGAAAAAACTCGGCATCTTTTTGAAGCTTAATCAAATGATCTACATTTGGCGTAAATACAACACCTGACTGCAAGCTTTCTAAAAATTCTGCTTTTGATAAATTATCAATTTCTAAGTTCAGAATCTTAACTTTTTTCATAATAGAACCTGGCTTGCGTAAAAGACGAAAATTGAGTAATTTAAAATTCAGAATCTCTGTAATTTGAGGCAATGATATGTTTTTCAATTGAATATTGCCCAATTAACTTTAAAGTTTTTTCTGTTTTTAGATGATTGAATTAGCCCGCATATATTTAATAAATCCTGCCGAAAACAAATTTTGAAAATCATATGATTTTTGATAACAATACTTGAAAAATCGAGGTTTTGAGCTTGAACATTACTTTTTTTACTTAAACGCATTAATTAATCATACTGAAGCGATCGCAAGCCGAGCCAAATGAGGTGATATTTGCTTGATAGCAGGTTAATTTTTATCATTCGCACTAACACAATCTATTTGATACATCGAGATTAATTGATTATGTTTTATCTCTCAATGCCAAACTATCATAATATTTGCGTAGAGAATAGTCGGGTTACATATTTTTCATGAAAAATATATAATACTAAATAGGCATACTTACGAAATCAAGTTGAATCATCTAGGTTATATCATTTTTATCTACTTATTTTTACAGAGTTAAATATGAAATTTGTATGAAGTTTCAATTATTAAAAGCTAACTTCTAAGTAACATAAAATTAATCAAAAATTTGTGCCATGCTTACCCCAAATTTAAATACTATTTCTATCAACCTAACTTCAGTATGGTCAGATTTTATATGCAATATTTTGTACAAGATTTAATGTGTTTGCTTAAAGGTTATTTTTAATACTTCTTGATGGAGAGAAAATCAGAAACCCGGATTCTTTAAGAATCCGGGTTTCTACCTTCTCGACTATCTTTATATTTCATTGTCAAAACGTTACATGTCAAGTTTCTACAGAAACTAATTTGGTTATAACTAATGATTTCGACTTTTATATATCAATCAGCATTGCTTGTAATTCTTGTTTAATTGACAATGGACTATAACCGAATGCAAATGCCTTAGAACTATCTAACGAAACATCTTTTGGACGAGGTGCTGACATCTTTACATCTTCCTGTCGGCAACTTTTTAATCCATCTGCTGGTAGTTGGAAAACTTCAATCATTAGCCGACCAAAATCATAGCGCGAAATTCTTTCTTTGCCACCTAAGTGAATAATACCGTTAACTTTTTCTAATGCTAATAAAAGTCCTTTGGCTGCTGATTTTGCGCTGGCTGGCGTGCGAAATTCGTCGGTAAATAAGTTTATTTGTTTACCTTCCTTGAGGGTCTGCATAAAGCCTTGTATGAAACTTGTTGCAGTTGGAGTTGAATTACCAAACATTAGTGGCATCCGACAAACTACAGAAGAAGGATATCGGGCTAATATTCCTTGTTCTGCCAAAACCTTTTGTTCTCCGTAACGATTTACAGGATTTACGGTATCTGTTTCTTGATAAGGTGCGTTTTTACCATCAAAAACTAAGTCGGTTGATGTGAAAACATGAGGGATAGAATTTTCGGCGCAAAGTTCAGCGATATTCCAAGAAGCCGTGACATTAATCACGTGCGATGTTTCAGGATTATTTTGACAAAAATTTGGCTGCGAGATTGCAGCAGTATGGATTACAGCTTCTGGCTGAATCAATTTGAATAATTGCTTTAGTTCTTGGATATCGGATAAGTTGATTTTAGTTAATTTAACGCCAGGAATTTCTATTGAAGAAGAAAAATAAGTACCGTAGACTTCATAGTTAGTTTGTGCAAGTTGACAAATATGCCATCCTAAAAAACCGCTTGCCCCTGTAATTAAGAGTTTTTTCATATCGAAAAATTGCTATGACTTAAAATAAATAAATTAATCTAACAATGCCTCAAATCGCTTGTCTTGACGTATTTTCACAAAATCAGTATCTGTTTTTGCTAGTTTTTTATATTTACTGGGTGCTAGCTTAATAGCTTCTTGCAAGTTTTCAATACTTAACTCAGTATTATTTTGTAATGCATAAGAACAGGCTTTGTTGTAATAAGCTAAGTCTGTTTTCGGGTTAATTTTTATAGCGTTTTCGTAGGCGATAATAGCTTCTTGATAACGTTGTAATTTAGTTAATGCTATGCCTCGGTTAATCCAAGCTTCATCTTTATCAGGCTTAATAGCGATAGCTTTGTCATAGGATGCAATTGCATCTTGATAACGCTTCAATATTCTTAAAACATTACCCCGATTGTACCAAGCTTCATCTACCTGGGGATTAACGTTAATTGCGTTATCGTAGGATGCTACTGCACCTGTATAGTTACCGATGGCAGTCAATGCATTGCCACGATTAATCCAACCTTCGGCAAAGCTAGGTTTAATTACTAACACTCGGTCGTATATAGCAATCGCATCAGTATATTTATGTGCGTTCAATAAATTGTTGCCTTGACGGAACAATTTATCTACTTTTTGAATAGTTTGGGCTTCAGTGAGTAACTGGGCAACATTCGATTCTTGCACAACTTGTTGTGTATATTCTCCTGTCGGGTTTGCATCATTACTACAACTAACTGCCAATAATGTTATTAAACTAGAGGCAACAAAACGTCTCCAAGAAGTCATGTTATACCTACATTTGTAAATATCATGTTAAAACTTTTATTCGTCAAAAAAAGGTATGGTGCAATACTAATTTGTAATGCTTTATTGATTCTTTTTATTTGTCACCACTTCTTAGTTAATGGCTTAATTATTGTGAACTTCAAACCTATCTCCACTAGTTTTTGCAATGCGATTTTTATTCTTAGCTTATTTAGCTGTATTTTTTAAAGGTGTTAACGAAAATACGATCAAATTAAACTGATGTATCAATCATGACAGTCCCAAATTTACTATACGAAACAATCATCACCTATGCATGGATGCAAAATAACCTCCTTTTTGCGCCCAAGGAATTATTTATCCTCAATTAAATAATATTATTTTTTGTCGCTCTTAAATATAAAATTAATGCGAGCATTAAGGCAGAGAATAAAGTAAAGTATATTATCATTAATTACCAATATTTGACATTTCATGCTATCAAAATAAGTCAATCTGGAAGCAAATCAGCAAAATATAGCTTATGGATCTTGCCGAAGCCTACCCTGTAACAGATACGATAAAACAGCGAACATAAGCGAGTCGGCTGGGCAAAAATAGAAAGCATGACGATTGACAACAACTCGAACTCATCCAAGGAACTACCGAAAGAAACCAACATCGAAGACAACTTGCAACCCGATGACTTTGACGGTGCAAGTGCCAATTGTCTAACGCCTGATGGACTTGTAGCGCAGCAAGCCCTAGCAGCAATTAGTTCCCTCCAATCATCGCAAAATACCAATGCCCTAAAGCAGGCACGTTCTACTGCCAAAATGCGCCCAACGAATCAAGTAATTGTCAAGCCAAGAGCTTTGTTGATGACGTTAGTTGCGATCGCCCTGATTTTCATTGGCATCTTCACAAATATTTGGGCTATTGGTGCATTTGGAACCATATCAGCCCTCTTTTTGTCGCTGGCAATGCTTCTACCCTGGTTGCGCGAACTTGCACGAGAATGGTTTGCCCCCCAAGACCGAGCTGTGGTTGTCGGCTTTTTGGGTTTGCTTGCGGCAATTGCCGGTATTATCAAATTTTCCGGTTTAGGTGATGATGTCCTACGCTGGGGAAAACTTGTTAGATGGGATGCTTCAGGAACCCTCGCAGAATGGTTTGGTGCATTGGGGCAAATCTTTATCGCCATAATTGC
>JANNFJ010000164.1:0-5564 GCA_031379725.1 Calothrix sp. OTE_75_metabat_31 | reverse complement strand
GTATTAAATAGTGCGATTTTCCTGATGCTAGTGACATCGACATTAGGACCCTTGATTACCCGTCACTTCGCTGCTGGGCTAAATTCAACGGGAGCAAAAGCACAACGGTCACCATCAGTATTACCCCTTGCCAATGGGGGTCAAACCAGTAGCCCGTTTACAATTGTTGTACCCGTTTACAATCCTCAGACTCAACAGCATTTGATTGAGATGGCTGCATTATTGGCACGACAGACAAAAGGTAGAATAATTCCACTGGCGATCGCAACTGCTGCGGCCCATATGGATGCACCGCAACTAGAAGCATCGTTACAACGCAGCGAAAAGTTACTGGCAAAAGCAAACGCGCTGTCACGGGTTTTGAATGTCGAGTCCGAACCATTGCTGCGAATCGATGATGGTTTTGCTTCTGGAATTAGCAGAGCAGCACGCGAGCAAAAAGCAAGTTTAATTGTAATGGGGTGGGGAAAACGCACTGGTTTAAGAGCCAGGTTATTTGGAAACGTAATCGATAATGTCCTTTGGTCATCCCACTGTCCGGTAGCAGTCACACGGCTAGTCGAATCACCAAAAAAAATTCAGCGTATCCTCGTACCTGTGGAAAATTTAATGTCCCCTGCACTCCAACCCATACAATTTGCCCACATACTAGCTGAAGCCAATCAAGCAATTGTGACAGTGTTAAGCCTGTGTGACAGACGCACCAGTTCGAGCAAAATCCGCGAATTGCGATCGCAACTCGCATCGATTGTATCCAAGCTAGGGCTACACAATCCACCTGAAATTCAAATCATCGCCCATGAAAATACCGCTCAAGCAATTCTCCAAGCCGCCCGACTCTACGACTTAGTAGTGTTGCCCTTTACACGTAATCGTACAATCCCCGGCGGCTTGGCAATGAGCGACGTTACAACCCAATTAGCCAGCCAGCTTACTTGTTCAATCATCATGCTCGGGGAACCCCAACGGGGTCAACCTGTAACCCTTCCTGCCGCAGTATCAACCAACACCGTAAGAGCTTAGGGAGTAGGGAGTAGGGGGTGGAGTGTAGGGGAGAGAGCGAAGAGAAGACGAAAAAGGGGAAAGCCTGTAAGGGCGGGTTAACGACCAGACTAATATAGTAGCGAAAAATCTTCATAAACCCGCCCCACCCCACCCCACACTCCTAGACACACCCCCCTCCACACTCCCAGACACACCCCATACCACTTATCAACAATTGACGTACTTTAGCATATGGATAGAAAAGCCTGAGATTTTTGAAGATTTCATGAATTCTTCGGCATTCCTTCATATCTTCCCGATTATATTTGTTACTTTGCTAAAGACATTAGTACACAATTCAACATAACTAAACAAATAGGATACTTAGAAAAGTCTAGGGTTAATCAGGTAATTTACTGACAAAGTTAATTTTTAGTGTATTTTTGGCTCTTGCACTGGGTATCCTAGGTGCAAGCATAATATTGAATTGAAATATCTCTAGGTAACAGGAAAAACATGAGAATATTGGTAACGGGCGGAGCAGGCTTTCTTGGTTCCCATCTAATTGACCGATTAATGAATGCTGGACACGAAGTAATTTGCTTGGATAACTTCTATACAGGTCACAAGCGAAATGTCCAGAAATGGATGAATAACCCTAATTTTGAACTTATCCGCCACGATATTACCGAACCGATTCGGTTAGAGGTAGATCAAATATATCATTTGGCTTGTCCCGCATCTCCCGTACATTATCAGTACAATCCGGTCAAAACCGTGAAGACAAATGTAATGGGAACAATGAACATGCTGGGTTTAGCCAAGCGTGTTAAAGCGAGATTTTTCTTGGCTTCGACCAGTGAAGTTTATGGAGACCCCGAAGTACATCCACAAACAGAAGAATATCGCGGTAGTGTTAACCCGATTGGGTTGCGGTCTTGCTACGACGAAGGTAAGCGGATTGCTGAAACTTTAACATTTGATTATTACCGCCAAAATAAAGTTGACATACGTGTTGTGCGTATTTTTAATACCTACGGTCCACGAATGCTTGAAAATGATGGTCGAGTTGTTAGCAACTTTATTGTCCAAGCATTGCAAGGTAAACCCTTAACAGTGTACGGAGATGGTTCGCAAACCCGCAGTTTTTGCTATGCTTCCGACTTAATCGAAGGATTTATTCGGTTAATGAATAGCGACTATGTTGGCCCTGTGAATATCGGTAATCCCGGAGAATACACGATATTGGAACTAGCTACAGCGGTCAGGGATATGATCAATCCAAATGCAGAGATTAATTTTGAGCCTTTGCCTTCAGATGACCCACGTCGTCGTCGCCCCGATATCACCAAAGCGAAAACCTTGTTAAATTGGGAACCTACCGTTCCGCTTCAAGAAGGGTTAAAACTGACTATAGAAGACTTCCGCAATCGCATGTCTGTCCCCAAAGAACTGGTTGAACAAGTTTGTGTGAATTAAGATTCCGACCAACCTGTTGTCACGTTGGGAAACTGATTGGTGGATGCGATGCCCTTGGCAACTAATCTCCTAGCCCCTAAGCCCTGCGGGCAGGCTGCGCCAACGGGGCGGCTACGCCAACAAAGATGCTGCGCGATAGCTTGCTTCCCCGGAGGAGTACGAAAATAGTATCGCAAGTTCTTTTTGATTTGAGTATTAACCCTAAGTAACAAGGTAAATAAAATGCGTGTTTGTGTAATTGGTACTGGCTATGTTGGATTGGTAACAGGTGCCTGCTTGGCACATATTGGGCATGACGTAATTTGTATAGATAACAACGAAGAAAAAGTCAAGTTAATGAAGTCCGGACAGTCACCGATTTTTGAACCGGGACTTTCGGACATTATGCAGTCGGCAATCCAATCGGGAAAAATCGAGTTTTCCAGCGATATCGCTGCAGGCGTAGCACACGGTCAAATCCTATTTATTGCAGTGGGAACTCCCCCATTACCTACTGGTGAAAGCGATACTCGGTATGTTGAAGCGGTTGCTCGCAGTATTGGTGCTAATTTAAATGGTGGTTATAAAGTTATTGTCAACAAATCCACAGTACCCATCGGTTCCGGTGACTGGGTGCGGATGATTGTTCTCGATGGGATTGGCGAACGTCAGAAACAGTTGGTACCAGTAGGTGCAGGAATAAGCGATCGCTTACCTGAAGTTGCCGAATTCGATGTTGTTAGCAACCCCGAATTCTTGCGCGAAGGTTCGGCTGTATTTGATACATTCAACCCTGACCGGATTGTATTGGGTGGCAACAGCAAAAAAGCAGTTGCATTAATGAAAGAACTCTATACCCCCATTGTTGAGCGCCAGTTTGCCGAGAATAAATCATTACCACCAGTTCCCGTACTCTCCACAGACCTAAGTTCGGCAGAAATGATTAAGTATGCCGCAAATGCCTTCCTCGCAACCAAGATTAGCTTCATTAACGAAGTTGCCAACATTTGCGATCGCGTTGGTGCTGACGTTACCCAAGTAGCTAAAGGTATCGGTTTAGATTCCCGCATCGGTAACAAGTTCCTCAACGCTGGTATTGGTTGGGGTGGTTCGTGCTTTCCTAAAGACGTTTCTGCGTTGATTCACACTGCTGATGACTACGGTTATGAAGCGCAATTGCTCAAAGCTGCCGTTAGCGTCAACGAACGTCAGCGGATGATTGCTTTGGAAAAACTCCAACAAGCGCTGAAAATCCTCAAAGGTAAGACCGTAGGATTACTAGGTTTGACATTTAAACCTGATACCGACGACTTACGGGACGCACCTGCTTTGAACTTGATTGAACAACTCAACCGTTTGGGTGCAAAAGTCAAAGCATACGACCCCATCATTTCCCAAACTGGAATGCGTCACGGTCTTTCAGGTGTATTAGTTGAAACCGATGCCGAGCGTCTTGCTGACGGTTGCGATGCTTTGGTATTAGTAACTGAGTGGCAACAATTCCTTAACTTAGACTATACCAAAATGGCGAAGTTGATGAGCCATCCTGTAATTATCGATGGTCGCAACTACCTTAACCCTGAAGAAATGAGCAAAGCTGGCTTCCAGTATGTTGGGATTGGACGGTAAAAGATGTAGAGACGCGTTCCCCGCAAGGGGTTCGCGCAGGGTAATTTCGCGTCTCTTACAGCAGATAGCAGGGTTTATAAAGGATAGTATATCAGTCCGAAATTAAGAGGGCGCAATGCCTTGCGCCCCTACAGTATGATTTAATTACCAGCAAAACTGCTGTAATTTGCGTCTCTTATTCCGCGTCTCCTAAGTCACAACTCCTTTGAAAATCCAACCGATTACAGCGTTACCAAGAACCATCCAAGCGGCATTAATGCGGTAACGTACAAGCAAAATAGCTGAACTAATCGCAATTATTGCAGCTACCCAATCGAATAAACGGCTTGGTAGGATAATTGCACGAGCAAGTTCAACAGTAACAACAACCATCAAAGCTACCGAACTAATATTAACTGCATCCAGAAAAGCTGACATCCATACCGAACTCCGCAAACGGGGAATTAGCGGATTAAGTAAAGCCACAAATATAAACGACGGCAGAAAAATTCCCATCGTCGCTACAACTGCACCCGGAAACCCAGCGATAACGTAACCAATAAAGGTTGCTGTCGAAAGTACCGGGCCTGGTGTAAACTGACCAATTGCGATCGCATCAAGTAATTGTTGCTGTGTCAACCAACCTAAATCATCCACTAATCCACCCTGAAGAAAAGCCACCAATACGTAGCCACCGCCGTATAGAACACAGCCAATCTTCAGGAAAAATAAGCCCAATTGCAATAAAGACGCATTTGCAGCAGTGGTTTTTGTGACTATAGCTGCAACCGATAAAGGTACAAGTAAGGCTTTAACCGTCTGCGAACGTTGTAACCAAATCATCCCCACTAGTCCCCCTAGCAGCAAAGCGAAAATTTCACTCACTCCGCAAAATACTGCGACTGCAACCCCGATTCCAATAACCAATAATTTATTATTTTTCTTAAGTGCGGTTTTGCCAAGTTTCCACACAGCAGCAAAAATTACAGCTAAAACCGCAGGCTTAATCCCGTATAACAGCGGTGCGATCGCAGGAAGCGTGCCGAATTGGACATATACCCATGCAAATGCTGCGGTTAACAAAACTGCTGGACAAATAAAGCAAACCCCTGCTATAACCAATCCTAGCCAGCCGGCGCGAACATATCCGACATGTATCGCTATTTCGGTTGAATTGGGACCGGGAATCAAGTTTGTGGCTCCAACTAGGTCGAGAAAATGCTCTCGCGTTAACCACTGTTTGCGGTCTACTACTTCATCCTGCATCATGGCAATATGAGCAGCAGGACCACCAAAGCCGATTACACCCAGTTTGAAAAATAGTTTTGCTAGTTCTCCCAAACGCTTCACAATTGAGTCATTCATCTGGGGAAGTGAGAATTTTTGAGGTAATTAATTTATTGCGATCGTCTGAGGTTAAGACGAGGTTGTGATTAAGGGGGTGTGTGGTTGGGTGTGGTTGGGTGTAGGGTTAAGTGTGGGTGGAGTGTGGGGTTGGGTGGGGCGGGTTTATG
>JANNFJ010000153.1:0-3887 GCA_031379725.1 Calothrix sp. OTE_75_metabat_31 | reverse complement strand
GTATTAAATTCGCAGTAAACCAAAAAAACAGGCCGGATGTTAAAATAGGTAAGATTTGATTGCTAACAGCGAGAATATCTTCAACAATTTGGGTACTCAGCGTCAATTTTAGTTGCTGGCTATTCTACCTAACTCGTCTACCCATGCTGGTAAATACTGTGCCAATAGTGCTGATACCTTGAAAATTCGAGATTGGTGTACAATACACATAGCTATACACCAATTCAAAAGTAATGCGAACTAATATTGAGCTTGACGATGCTTTGATTGAAGAAGCATTCCGGCTAACCAACCTACGGACAAAAAAAGAACTTATCCATCTTGCCCTGCAAGAACTGATTCGCACTCGCAAAAAGCGTAATTTACTGGACTTAAGCGGTCAAATTGAATTTTCTGCTGACTACGACTACAAAGCATTGCGGGAAAATCGAAATGTTTCTGATTGATACATCAGTGTGGGTGAATGTTTTCCGCGATCGCACAGGTACAGTACGTCAAACTCTCGAAACCCTTGTGAAAGATGAAAGTATCTTTCTAAGTCGATTTACTCAGATGGAATTATTACAGGGGTGTCGAGATGAACGTGAATGGACATTATTGCAAACCTACCTCCAAGAGCAAGACTACATCGAGCAAACTGCCAACACTTGGGTTTGTGCTGCACGAATTTATTACGATTTGCAACGACAGGGGTTAACGGTCAGAAGCAGTATTGACTGCTGTATTGCCCAGCTAGCAATTGAATCCCAGCTAACTCTGATTCATAATGACCGTGATTTTGACGCTATTAAAAAAGTGCGGTCGGTCTGTTGTTTGCGTTTTCAACCTACTGAGAATTAAATTGATGTTTGACCACAGTTTTGCCCTTTTCCCACACCCTTGTTTTAAACTAAAACTACCATCATTATTGCATAATCAATCATTATGATATTTAAAGTCCAAGCATTTTGGGATGCCGAAGCGCAAGTTTGGGTCGCAACAAGCGAAGATGTACCGGGATTGGTGACAGAAGCTTCTACAATTGAGTTACTTACGCAAAAGCTTCGAGTCATAATTCCAGAACTTATTGTTCTAAATCAAATAGTGTCTTCTGATTATGTGGGTTCAATCAGCTTTGAATTAACTAGTCATCGTCAAGAGTTGATAAAGGTTGCTTAATATATGGGTGCTTCGTTTACTCCTGAATTAAAAAAGATTCTTTCTGAAGCTGGTTGTTATCTTGAGCGGCAAGGCAAAGGCGACCACGAAATTTGGTATAGTCCAATAGCAAACCGTTGCTTTGTGGTGGATGGTTCTATTAAGTCACGTCATACAGCTAATGGTGTATTGAAACAAGCAGGGCTGGATAAAGCATTTTAATTAAGATTTATGATTAAGGATGTTGTCAAAGTCTGGAAAAATATAATTAAGAACGCAGCTTTTTACATCTACCCTCGGAACATTTCCTTAATTATAGATATAAGCACGAAAATCAATACACCAAGAAGCAAAATCTGATTTGCAGTCATTACCCACAAAATTATCAAAATTAATAACGGTAAAGTTACAAAGTTGAAAAAAAGAGAAGTTTCTTTATCACTTTGCCTAACTACTAATCGACCGTATGAGTCAAACTGCAATAATAAATTAAATAAAGGTTCGCTAAATAGAGTCAAAATAACAAATATAAAGTAGGGTGCGGTTACCAAGTAAACCCAAGGAGACTTTACCGAAAAGTTAAAAAGTAAACGACCTACAAACAATAAACAAGCTATATAACCAAAAAAATCGTATCGACCCAATCCTAATATCCAGCGACGGTAAGGCATCATCATCCTATAGATTGGATTTTTTGCTTTTAATACCGCTAAAATACCTTCATGTGCATATGCGAAAGTTGGGTCAATCCGAAGTGCTTGCTGAAAGTATTCCAATACAAAATTGCTGGGTTTTCCTTCTTCGAGGAATATCCAAGCGAGATTGCAGTAACTATATTTATGTTCGGGATATAAAGCTAAAGAACCAGTCAAACACAGCTTTGCTTCTGCAAAACGTCCTAACTTCCACAATGCGACACCCCGGTTGTGAAGACAATCAAACGATTCTGGGTTGACTTCTAACCCCCTAGTTGCAGCAGCTAGTGCTTCATCCCAAAGTTGTTGACGGCAATAGAGATGAGATAACTTAGTAAAATAATCAAAATAATCTGGATTTAAGCGAATTGCTTCCTTAATGGCTAGTAATGCTGCATCAAGTTGATTATCAACACTCAAAACATGCGCTAGTACCGAATGCGGATAATCCCAATCGGGTGCGAGAGAAATAGCTTTTTTAGCGGTATCAATTGCTTCGGGAGCTTTTTTGAGAGCGCAGAGACATAAAGCCATCAAGGTATGTGCTTCGACATTTTCTGGAGATTGTGCTAACGCTTGCTGAAGCTCTTTAAGTGACATCTCATACCGCAATTGCTCGTACAAAAGTTTTGCACGCTCAAAATGGATTGTCATTGATTCGTTATTGTGTTGGAAGTTGTGAATTAGGGGTTATAAATATTATTCCCATTATTATTTCCATAACTCTCCCTACTCCCTACTCCATCATTTTTTCGGTTTAATCCCACTTAAGAAAGTCGCAACCCAACTCGAAGCAACAGACCCTAGTAAAAAAAATGCTATCGGTATTACCCACAAAGTCTTGCTAACCAGCGATAAAATAACGCTAATACAGCCTAATGTGGCAATAGTAATGGTATAAATTGTCATAGTTTTGCGCGTCCAACCTTGTTCGCAATGGAACGTCGCAGCAGTAGGAATCAGTAATAGACCAAAGACAATCAAGCCGACTAAAGCGCTAATGTGACTAGTAAATAACCATACAGCCAAAGATGCGATCGCAATTCCAAAACAAGCACCCCACCAATTGCTTTGTTGGATTTCGGTTTCGGAAAGTGCCAAGCGTCCAAATTTATCGAGACGCAGTAATAGAGTAAATAACGGGTCGGCAATCCATGTCAAAATTACAAATAATAGGTAGACTATTGCCACCACCAGTACTAACTGATTAAACCCAACCTGATACAACCCGACAATCAATAACCGCACGGCAAAATACAACCCAATGGTAAACATCCACCGGGTACCATGATTGAGACGCGATGACCATAAATAGTAACGCAACATCAACCGATAAATTGGGTTTTTTGCCTTCATCGCTTCGACAATTCCCTGACGTGCCCATTCGAGGGTAGGATTGAGGCGTAAAGCTTCGCGGAAATGTTCTAAAGCTTTGTCGGGAGATTTACCGTGAGATAGCATTATCCAGCCACTGCTAGCATAGGAAGTTGCATCTTCAGGAGACATTGCTAAAGCATCTTGGGCTACTGCTATCGCTTCATTCCCTCTTCCCAATTGTGACAGCGACAACGCGCGATAATTCAAGCATTCCACATTTTCGGGTTCGATTGCCAGCCCTTGGGTTGCCGCATCGAGGGCATCTTGCCAAAGCTTTTGATTATACTTGCATCGGGCTAACAAAGCGAAATAACAACCTTGATAGGGGTTGAGACGAATTGCCTCGTGTACCGAAATTTGAGAAGCGTTTAATTGATTGCGATCGCACAATATATAACCCAAAATATAGTGGGAAAACGGTGAATCGGGAGCCAAGCTTATCGCAGTTTGTGCCGCTTCTGTCGCTTCTTGATATCGCAGTTGATAATTCAAACACAACCCCAACAAAGCGTGAGCTGACGCTTCGCTTGGTGATTCTGCCAAAGCTTGCCTTAATTCGCGTTCTGCCATTTCATAACGCGACTGTTCTAATAGTAATGTTGCACGCTCGATATTCACGGGAATTGGGGATGTGGGGTGTGGGGGGAGGGGGAAAGGGGGAGAGAGGGGGAGGGGGAG
>JANNFJ010000071.1:0-1574 GCA_031379725.1 Calothrix sp. OTE_75_metabat_31 | reverse complement strand
TCTATGCAGCTTCACATATAATTGGTATAAATAAGAATATTCTTTAATTCTTCGACTTTTTACTCTTTTTCAATCATACGGATTGAAGTGCATCACAATCCTCACCGTTAATGAGAATCCGGGTTTCTTGGAAGAAACCCGGATTCTGGTCTTCACGACTTGCCACAATTAATAAAATACAGTAATGATAACTCCCAACTATTTCCATTGACGAGTTATTTCGTCTAATTCGGCAACTTCGTCATTACTGAGTCGCCATCCCAAAGCACCTGCATTCTGGACTACTTGCTCGGCTGTCTTGGCTCCAGCGATGGGAATCACATTACCCTGACAAATCAACCAATTCAGAGCCACTTGTACAGGTGTACGACCGTGATTTCCGCCAATACGACGTAGCGAAGATATCACTGGTTCGATTTTCTGCAAATTCTCTTTACTAAATCTAGGGTCTACCTTTCTCGCACCTGTAGGAGTTTCACCGCTATTTACTCCATATTTACCCGTCAACAAACCTTGCGCTAAAGGGCTATAAGCTAGAAGCGTTACACCTAACTCGCGGGCTGTATCAACAATACCCTTACTTTCAACTTGACGAGTTAGCAACGAATACCGTACTTGGTTTACTGCCAAAGGTACACCGCGTTGAGCCAATATTTGATGTACTTCGCGCATTTGGTCGGCTGTATAATTACTTACTCCCACAGAGCCAATTCGTCCCCGTTGTACTTCATCAGCAAGAGCGTTCATAAGGGTATGCTGACTCATCAGAAATGCAAAGCCCCAATGAACTTGGTATAAATCAACCTTCTGTACCTGCAAACGCTGGAGGCTAGCTGTCAACGCATCGGCGACAGCTTGACCTTTGATGCGCCAAGGCATGGGCCCGTATTTTGTGGCAATTTGTACGGGCTTGTTCGCTTTTTTGGTAAATTCACCTAAATACTTTTCTGACAATCCCGACCCATATATTTCAGCCGTATCAAAAAATGTTACCCCAGCTTCGAGCGCAGCATTAAAAGCTTCTTGAAGTTTCTCGGCATCCGGCTTGCTGTTGCCGTAATTCCAAAAAAGTTGATCGCCCCAAGCCCAAGTACCAATGCACAGTGGTGTAACTGCCAAACCATTTTGCCCCAGTCTGATGGTTTCCACGTTTTTTTGTTTGTTATTTACATTTCGTTACTCATTTATTTTAGCGCTGTGAGGATGAAGGGAGTAGGGAGTAGGGAGTAAGAATTAATTAGTAATAGGTGTCTCGCCTGTCATACAAATATACAAGACAGGCGAGATGCCTATCCTACAGATCGTTTATTTGTTGGTTTATTCTAGGATTTGACATGAAATATAGCGAAAAGTTATTTCGACCCTTTCAGCGGTTGCATAGTGATTTGAAGGTACTGGAATTGGACTTGCAACGGTACAGCGAATTATCCACCGTCATGAAGGGCAAATTTGGGCGGAAGCAGAACTAGGAAAAGGTGCAGTTTTTTATTTTACTCTTGCAGGGTAAAACAATCCCGACTTTTAAAAGATATAGCAGTTCCCAACCAGGTGAGGTACGTATGTAGGGGCGCAAG
>JANNFJ010000054.1:0-2079 GCA_031379725.1 Calothrix sp. OTE_75_metabat_31 | reverse complement strand
TCAATATCAGATGGAAAAAAAATACGTCAGGCAATCTGTGCTTTTGCGAATGATCTAGCCGATCACAAAAAGCCTGGAGTTCTTTTCATTGGCATAAATGATAATGGTACCTGTGCGAATCTACCTATTGATGATACCTTGTTGCTAAATCTTGCAGGTATCCGTTCTGAAGGAAAAATCTTGCCTTTTCCTATATTTCAAGTTAACAAACGTATTATAAATAGCTGCGAACTAGCAGTTGTTATTGTGGAGCCATCAGATGCTCCACCTGTTAGATTTGAGGGACGTACTTATATTCGGATTGGGCCTAGTCGCGCTACAGCCACACCAGAGGAAGAGCGTCGCCTCAATGAAAAAAGACGAGCGAGAGATTTACCTTTTGATTTACGTCCTTTTATTTCCGCCTCCATAAATGATTTAGATTTAGAGACTTTTCAGCGTGAATACTTAACCTCAGCATTAGCACCAGACGTCTTAGAGGAAAATGAGAGCATCCCACTTTTGCAGTAAGCAATAATACTCAGTGCTAAAAGTATTAGGGGCAGGGATAATGAGAGAAAGTCATTGAGGCCAATTTTATGCTTTCAGAGCAAGAAAAACAACAATTGATGAAACCTCATCTAGATGCCATTGCCAAGATTTTATACCAAGAAGCTGTAGCTGGTAATCCAAAACAGCTTGAGACGCTAGAAGGTATTGAACTATGTGTGCGAGATCAAGTTCTCAAACATGTTAGTCCTGAGATCGGTATTTTTTTATCAAAGAAAAAACAGGAACAACAGCAGGAAGAAAGAGGCAGCTTCAAAGCTGCATCGGTAAAATCTCACTCCATGAAAAGCAAGCGAAGAAGCTCAAAGTAAAGGCTTACAGCCAATTAAGTCCTCATATGGAACGCTGCTGCCAGTTGTTGAGTGCTAATGAATCATTTGCTAGAGCGGAAGAAGATATAGTTACTTTAACCGGCATATTCGTATCCCATAGCAGTCAACAAAGGTTGGTGCAAAAGAAAGAAATTGATATGCCTGTAGTCATGCAAACAGTAACCGTTGTAGAAATTGATGGCGGGAAGGTGAGATTAAGAACGATAACAGGAGAGCCTTGTGAGTGGAGAGACTACAAAGCAGTATCATTGCCAGGAATAGCAACCAGTGCTTATTTCAGGGATAATGAAAGGCTGGTTAATTGGATCGATCAGTTACCCTTAAACGAGAAAATACTATGTTTGGGGGACGGGCATGAGGGGGTATGGAATCTCTTTAGCATGATAAAAGCATCAATATGCAGATGGGAAATATTGGACTGGTTTCATCTAGTAGAAAACCTTTACAGAGTGGGAGGTTCATTGAAGCGATTGAGAAAAGTAGAGAATTTATTGTGGAAGGGAGAAGTGGAAGCAGGGATAGCAGAATTTGAAGGAATGAAAAAACAGACTGCTGTGAATTTTGTAGCATATCTACAAAGACACCATCATCGCCTACCCGATTATCAAAGTTGTCAGCAGCAAGGAATCACAATTGGCTCTGGAAGCGTGGAATCGAGTATCAAACAAATTGGAAGACGTATTAAAATTTCAGGAGCACAATGGAAAGCGGAAAATGTACCAGCTATGCTGAGACTCCGCTGTGCTTATCTAAACGGAGAATTGACTCCTTTGCCTGAGTATTTATACTCATTGCAAAAGTGAGATGCTCTCATTGATTGTGGGTCTGAGCATCCAACCGATCACTAAAAGTGATAGTTAATAAAGCAGAGATTACTAAAGCTAACAATAAAGATCTAGAACGCTTCATGCTTTCACACTCCGTTACAATTGCATGTGTAATTATATTTTTGTTTGAATATCTAAATGATAAGGCTGACCGTGAAAATAGTAGAGACAAAAAGCTCTAGCAAAAGTCACTCACTACTTTTAAGTATGAATGTTTACTTGTATTTTCTTTTGAATTTAGCAAATATATTTACATTTTGTATTAGTACATGAAAACTGACTTCCAGCATTAAAATGGTAGCTGAATGGACATGAAATATTAACCCGGCAATCAAAGTCGCAAAACTAGATATAGGGTACTCAGAGGTACC
>JANNFJ010000010.1:0-2698 GCA_031379725.1 Calothrix sp. OTE_75_metabat_31 | reverse complement strand
TGAAAAACGTAAATATCGAATATCTACTTGCACGATGCTTTCGTAATCAGGAAGAACCTGCTTTAGCTCAAAAGCTAGCTCAAGAAGGAAAATGGGTCGATTTCACAATCAAAGTTCGAGACGGTAGCTATATAGATACATCCTGGATCAATATTCGGCTCACGAATGGTGCAATTATTGGTATTGGACAGGATATTAGCGATCGCAAATTAGCCGAAGAAGCATCTGTTCTAGAAGAACGCAACCGTATGGCACGAGAAATACATGATACTTTAGCGCAAGCATTTAATGGTATTTTTATACATTTAGGAGCAGCCGCACAAATTATTTCACAAGACGATTTTGCTGCACACCAACATATTACCCTAGCCCGCGAACTATCCCGCACTGGACTTGCCGAAGCTCGTGCAAGCGTGCAAGGACTGCGTTCACCCTTTTTAGAAAATAGCAATTTGTATAATGCATTCAACCAGATTGTTACGCAGACATCTGTAGTTACCAAGGCTCATATTAGTTACAAAGTCGAGGGTATACCCTATTCCTTACCCTTAGAAGTAGAGAATAACCTATTACGGATTGGACAAGAAGCACTCAATAATGCTGTCAAACACGCAGGAGCGAGCGTTATTCAAGTTGAGCTTATATATGAGAAAACCCAATGTATTTTACGGGTCAAAGACAACGGACAGGGATTTACAATTGATAATATGACTTTTGGTAATGGTTTTGGCCTTTTGGGAATGAGAGAACGTAGCGATGGTATTAAGGCACAACTGACTATCAATAGCCAACCAAGACAGGGGACAGATGTAACAGTGTTTTGCAAACGCTGCATAAATAATACTAATTAGACCGATTACTATTTAGAAACAATTTTCATAATGCTTGTCGGGTTTTGGCAAGGAAATGGCAAAAATGAAAATCCTTCTTACGTATCAAATTTTCATGCTCTTTCCCCGAACCATCGATCCTTTTAACCAAGCTGTAATCAAAGTCGGAGAACATATTAATAATGAGTAAGGCAATAACAATCCGGATTCTCATAGCTGATGACCATCCTGTGGTCAGACAGGGATTAGCAGCAATTATTGAACGCGAGCTAGATATGACTATTGTAGGACAAGCTGGCAATGGTCATGAGGCAATAGAGGTTTATCGCTCCTGTCAACCTGATATAGTATTAATGGATTTACGGATGCCGCAACTTTCAGGTGTTGCTGCAATTAAAGCCATCTGTACTGAGTTTCAAAACCCAAATATTATTATTCTGACCACTTACGACGACGAAGAAGACATCCACAGCGGAATCGAAGCAGGGGCAAGGGGGTGTCTACTTAAGGAGTCAGAACCTTATGAACTTCTTAAAGCTATCCATACTGTAGCTTGTGGTCAAAAATATATTACACCTGCCGTATTCGCAAAACTGGAAATGCGGGTCAATAACTTGGAATTAAGCGATCGCCAATTGGAGGTACTCCGTCTCATTACTAACGGCAAAAGTAATCGAGAAATTAGCGCAACCTTATTTATTACTGAAGGTACTGTCAAGTATCATGTCAATATTATTTTATGTAAATTGGGAGTTAATGACCGGACGCAGGCTGCAGTGCTTGCTTTACAACGGAGAATAGTTGATTCTGGAAGTATTTGCAGATAATACAATATCTTCGCCTATTTTTACTTGCATATTCAAGCTAACTGCATATCTATCTTTAGAGATAATTATCATTTTCAAGTAGGCTTTTTGACAAAAAGTACATTATATTTATCAAAAGTCAGTGAATCGGAATATACTACGACCTATCAACTCAATGTATTAAAAATATTTTGCCAGTACTGATGCCTGTTTGGAAAGTCTTGGTAAATTAAGTTTTGATACTAAAGTGAATGTGACTTGCATAACTTTTACATTTTTTGGTTAAATCAACAATAAAGTTTTTAATGTCTTGATACGCGGCTAAAAATCGCACATTGAGATGAATTGACTGCAAAAGTCAGTTTTTATGAGCTTTAATGTTCCTTTATCGGCGACTAGTTCAATATTTACACATGAAGAGGTACGAATCGGAATGGGGAGCAAACAAAGTTCTATACCCGCGTTAGCGGTACTATTATCCTTGGGTACAGCCATACCCCCTATATTTGCCCAATCAAATCCTAATATCCCACTGCCGAAAACTATTCCCAATGGTACGGTTGTACGGGTCAATAGTTCCAGCAGCATGATGAAAATCAATGAGGCTTTGGCGCAAAAATTTAAAAGCCAGTTTTCCGGCAGTAATGTTAAAATTGCCTACGATAGCACCGATAAAGCGTTAAAAGCGCTTCTAGATGATAAATCGGACTTAGCGGGAATTGGTCGTCCTCTGACGGATGCAGAAAAAGCCAAGGGATTGGTTGCACTACCTGTAACCCGCAATAAAATAGCGATGATTGTGGGTAAGGATAATAGTCTCAAAAAGAGTCTGACAATTAAGCAATTTGCTCAGATATTTCGGGGAGAAATTACCGAATGGTCAAAGGTTGGTGGAGGTGGAACGAAAATTCGCTTTATTGACCGTCCCGATAGTAGCGATACTAGGAATGCGTTTCAAAATTATCCAGTATTTAAGAGTGCTGCCTTTAAAACTGGCAGCACTGCTGTCAAACTCAAAGAAGACAGTACCAATGCGGTAATTAAAGAATTGGGCAAAAATGG
>JANNFJ010000006.1:0-5654 GCA_031379725.1 Calothrix sp. OTE_75_metabat_31 | reverse complement strand
TTGAAGGTGCAACGGTCAACCCTTGCTGATGGGGAAAAGTAATCGAACGGCGATCTGCTTTTACTCGAAGCGTTGATTTTTTTGCGACCAGCGCTTGATTGCATATTGATTTCCACTCTCGATTAGCAAACTGGGCGAGGGTGTAAGTTGGATGTTGGCGATCGCAATTAGCGATTGCTGAGAGTTATGACTAAAGTCTGTATAAATTATAGTACCATTTTCCGATAATATCAGGGTGCGAGGACGGGCTTTTTTGTTCAAATGTTTTGACTTAGGTGCATTTGATGGATTTAAGGATGTCATCGCCTCTGGTGAAATACTGAGTATTGTTTCTACGCCGTTACCAGTCAAGTCAATTTCCTGTACGGGCCAATGTCCAATTTTTTGAAGGATTTGCCCAATATTCGGGACATTGCCACCGCGAACTTGGTTGAAAGCTTGTAGCGATCGCCATACGGCGGGTAGAACTATCTTTGCCCGGTCTGGGTTTTGTTGATGGATTGCCGCAAGGGTAATCGGTAAAGGTTGTACCCACTCTAGCGCTGATTGTGTTACCGCCAGTGGTTGGAGTTGATGCAAATTTTTATTATTTTCCAATGTGCTAATTGCGGAGTCTGCTGTCACCAAAAGCCGCAGCACTCCGTTTTTTATTTGTACTGCTTTGACAGTCACCGCACTAGTTTGCTGTTCCCCATTGGGTAGCCAAACTGCTATTTGGAGTACCGGGTCGGAATCTAACCCTAAAGTTGACCATAAAAACTTTTCGGGTGCGACTTTAGGTAAATTAATATTACTAAATGGTGGATAGAGCCAGTTTTTACCATTATGAAACGCCGAAACTTGAACTTGATAGCGGGCATTATTAGTAATACTCAAATCGGTTTTGGGTTCTGGTAGCAACCACTCAGCCGGGTTAAATTGGGTAATATTTTGTACCGAACCAATAATTCGGCTCGTATGCGTCGCGGTTGTTTGTAACTGCTGTTCACCTCTAAGTCGTTTTAACAAGCTTTGAATTTCAACCAGATTACTGGGTTTATTTTTAAATTCCTCCTTCAACCACGAATAAGCACGTCCTTCCCCCTGCTGTGCAGCTAAAATTAAAGCTCCCCATGCTTGTACCTGCGGTCGGTTAGAATCGACTTGTAAAGCGGCTTCAACCCGACTCCACAACCTACTGCTATCAGCTTTGAGTGTAGTACTGATTTCTTTGATATTTTCCGGTGGTGCTTTTAAAAATACCTGCAATGCTTTTTCCCAGCGTCCATCGATTAAATTTACAACTATTTCCTGGCTGGGACTTGCCCAACTTGTATTTGCCTGAGTTTTACTAAGTTGAGCGTGTAACCGAATCAAGTCGATTTGTGCCTGTGCTGCGGCTGGCATAGTTTTTTGCTGTTTTTTGATGAATTGCAGCCATTCATAAGCAGGTGTCCATAACCCGCTACGAGCAATAGACAGGGCTTTTTCATACGCTTGATTTTTTAAAGCTGGTGGTTTGAGGACAATTTCTTCGAGTTCGATGGGATTGAGGAATTGTTTAACCGGCTTGACCTGGTAAACGCGCACCTGCGGTTCTAAATCGACAGTTTGGTTGATAACAAGTTCATATGCACCGCCCCCAGTTATTTGTTGCCATTGGGGAAGTTCACCTTTAGGACTCGTCCACGACTGCATTTGCTGGAGGTGTGCCCGTTGGGGATTGTAGTAAATTATATGACCGTAGGCGGTGTTATAATTTCGTTCTTGCCGCTGCCCCCGTAAGTAGAACCACACACCTGGAGGCGGTGCATTGCCCTCAAATCGTTGGATTTCGGTCAGGGGTAGAGCGATGCTCGAACCGGGTGTTTCGTCCGTAGCATTGACTAGAGGGGCAGCGACAAACGATTCTTCGGGACCGGCGATCGCAATTTGGGTTGCGGCTTGGTAATATTGTTGCGAATTGGCTTCAAATTCGATATCGTCCGCTTGTTGGTACAGTCGTAATTCGACAATTTCTTGGCAATCGGACTGACAATTTAAGCGCTGTTTATAAATTGGCAGCAAAAACGAATTTCTTGCATCACCATTGATGTTGAGGATTTCCCCCGGTATTTGACCTTGCTTAGTTATGGCGGCTTGAATTTGTGCCAAAGTTTGGGGAGGTTCGCTACCACTAGTAATTTGTGCCCATCCCGGCAACAATTTATTTACCCAAGCTACTTTTTGCGGGTTGAAGATGAATAACAAACTAATCCACGCAAAAGCGACAATTAAACTTGCGATGGACATGAGGAATGCGATCGCAATAATTGATGACAGCCAACTTCTTTTTTTAGACTTTTTTCCAGTATTTTTAACCACACGTTTAACGATGCGTGCGTTTGGATTCTTTGGACGAGAAGGCTTCTTTGTCGGCTTTCGCGGAGAACTTGCCATGTTAATTCATCTGTAAAGTCAGTAGTGATGTGTTTCATTTATCCTCGCAAATTAGGGGAGTGGGGAGTAGCCAGTGCGGAAGCTAAACAGCAAAAAAACATTGTTTCCCCCATGTCCCCCATGTCCCCCATGTCCCCCCTGTCCCCCCTTCCTTCTTTCCCTCGCCGACTCCCCCAATTTCAGTAAATTCCCCCATGCCATATCCAAATCTTCTTGAATAAACTCAATCGTTGAGTATGAGCATGATTTGGGTGTAAAAAGTTGAACAAGAAACGGATTAGTTCTGAAGAAAAAGCCTGTATCGTTGTTTGGATGCTGTTTGCGGGATTGTACGGATTTTCCGACAAAGCCATGTCAAGCAAATCTCCCTTGGATACCCAAACCATCCTCCCAAACATACCGGGAATACAAATTGCAAAAAGGATAAAAGCAGACAAAGATAACGAAGACTTGCTGGTAAACTCATCGTTTTCTGGCTTATCTTCAGCCATGTCGTCCTCTGTAGCGTCCCTTGCTGGCAATGGGCAGGAAAGCGAAGACCCAATGTCGCAAGTGACATCAGTATCGCAACTCAAAGACGTACAACCTACCGATTGGGCATTTCAAGCATTACAGTCCCTTGTCGAACGCTACGGATGTATTGCAGGGTATCCCGATGGAAATTATCGGGGTAATCGGGCATTAACGCGGTATGAATTTGCTGCTGGATTGAATGCTTGTTTAAATCGCGTCAATGAGTTAATTGCAACCGCAACCGCAGACGGTGTAACTCGTGAAGATTTGGCACGGATAGAAAAATTAAGAGAAGAATTTGCCACTGAATTAATAGCTTTGCGCGGTCGGGTTGATAAACTGGAAGCACGTTCGGCTGAAGTTGCCGCAAATCAGTTTTCCACTACAACAAAGCTATTTGGTATTAGCATCGTTGGTGTTCAAGGACGTAGTAACAACCGTGGCGATATTAGTCCGCGTGATGGGAAGAAAGATACACAAGATAGTGGGACAAACACTAATGTGATCAGCCTGAATCAGTTATATTTAACAACTCAATTTGACCCCCAAAGTTATTTAGTCACAGGACTTTTAGCTGGAAATGGTGGAACTGACCCGCGATTGACTAATGATGTCATTTTAGGATATGAATTTCCAACAAAGAACCAACTAGGTTTGAGTGACTTACGCTATCACCGACTTGTTACCAAAAACTTTGCAGTCATGGTAGGAAGTAGCAACGTTAACATGTCAACTGCATTTCGAGGACCCAATCGAGTCGAAAACGCAGCGACGGGGCCTCTTTCTTTACTTGCCCAACGCAACCCAATTTTAGATATTGGATTCGTCGGTCAAGCTGGTGTCGCATTTGATTGGCAATTTGCTAAACGCGCTAGTATTCAAGCTCTTTATAATAGTTTCAATGCTGGAAATCCAGGTAAACGCAGTGGTTTATTTGATGGCAACACAACAACAGGTGTGCAATTATTAGTAACACCAACCGATGCAGTTGACGTAGCTTTATATTATATAAATAATTATTCTTCTGATGGTTGTTTGCTAACATTTGTTGGTGATGATTGTTTAACAGCAAAAAATGCTGGTTCTGATAAAGGAAGACCGCTACAAACTAACGCAATTGGTGCTACCCTCAATTGGCAAGTTTCACCAAAAGTAACTTTAGGTGCTTGGGGTGGCTATACAAAATCCAACATTCCCGGTCAGTCGGGAAATGTGGAAACTACAAATTGGATGGTATATTTCAACTTTCCCGATTTATTCCGCAAGGGTAATCTCGGAGGTATTTACGTCGGACAACCACCCAAAATTACCAGCAGCGATTTACCGATTGGCAGCAACGTTCCCGATACTATTAATGGTGGTACGGGACGGTCTGGAGGTCAACCAGGAAGCACCACCCAAATTGAAGCTTTTTATCGCTTTCAACTCACCAATAATATTAGTATTACACCTGGCATTATTCATATCATCGAACCAGGACATACACCTGGCAGCGACTCTGTGACGATGGGTGTTTTGCGTAGTGCATTCACATTTTAAATACCTCATTTTGAAAAGATGCGTAGGGTGCGCTCTTCGCTTCTCGTAACGCACCATTTCGAGGATTTGATGCGTTACTTAGTTCGTGCGTAAATTAATTTTTATACTGTATATGGGTGTCCGACCCTTTTAAACTATTTGTTGGAATTGTTAAGGAAAGCGCAACACGCACTCACCTGTATGCTAGCGGGGAACAATAGTGTCA
Source organism: Calothrix sp. OTE_75_metabat_31 (assembly GCA_031379725.1). GTDB lineage: Bacteria > Cyanobacteriota > Cyanobacteriia > Cyanobacteriales > Nostocaceae > JANNFJ01. The sequence goes on along the minus strand of JANNFJ010000006.1, from coordinate 979 downwards.
TTTCTTACATTCTATCCGTGTCGTACTTAGCATCATCCGAGCAGCATCGCGTTACACTCAAAGAGGAAGAAAAAGCGCTTTTTCTTCCCCATATGAGACGTGGGTTCTGCTGGTTTGGTATAGATATTGTGCATATAACAGTACATATAACGCGATTTATGCCCAGTTATGAGGGATAAATTCTCGTTCAAACGCAACCTCCGGTTGGAGTTGTTGTTGATGTTGAATGCTGTTTATAATTGCCCGAAACGTGGTTAAACCACAATCAGTAATCGAACATAAAATAATTGCAGTAACCACTACCAAACCTATGAATGGGTCAGCTCAGTAATCGCCACAGGGTTTGAGTCGGAAAAAAGAGAGAAGATTAAAACGAGCCGTGCGAACGTTGAATGCACATTCATGAGCAGCAAGGCTATCTTTTTCTCTTCATCATATTTTCTCATTCTAGGACTTATTTATTAAGATTGGCTTAATTCGTGCGTCAATAAAAATCAGTAAATACGAGCTATGCAGAACTTAAAAAAGCGCTTACATTTATCTTAATCAAAGATATTTCCTGGCATGAAAGCTGTTGTACGCAGCAAAAAGCCTTGAAATATGAAGGCGTTTAACTTGCAATTGAGAGGAGCATCTACTGACTATGAATACAGGATTAAAGATAGCTACACAGAAGCATTTGCATAAAGCAGTCAAAAAGAGTTACTGCCCGACATTTGAGAGAATATTGTTGTTGTAGCCGAGGTAGATGAGAAGAAGGACTGCCAAAACATCTTGAGTAATCTGCGCTCTCCTTGAACAACAATTGTCACTCTTTTTCAGGACAATAGTATTAAGCTATGCGCGCTCGTAGTTTAATAGGGCATAACAACCTGGAAATAAAGAGGGTAGTCAACATGACATCTTTTGAATTAAATGATAGCAACAGTCTTGAGCAGCAGGGTATCAATATCGAAATTCGAGGAGTAGAACTCCGAGT
>JANNFJ010001429.1:0-8045 GCA_031379725.1 Calothrix sp. OTE_75_metabat_31 | reverse complement strand
GGTTAAGCAATCTTTGTCACCTTGCGAACAAGTCCAAGGTTTAACAAAGGTTTTATCGTTTCGAGATAATGGCAAAATTCCCAACCAAGAACCCGAACGGTTTTTTTTGCCTTTGGGTTTATCCCAGCATGAAAAGCTAACTCGGCGAGTTTCACCTTCGTTTTGGAATACTTCCAACTGTATTTTACCCTTATCCTTTTGACATTCGGCTTCCAGTTTCGCTACTTCCTGGGGGAATTGCTGCCGCATTGTTTGTAAAGTGGTTTTTTGCGGCTTTTTGGCTATTGCAGGCAGTTGGCAAAATAAAATAGTTGTTAGCAAGAGGATAATTTGCGATCGCATAATTCATTTACTGAGCTACAAGTCAAAATTAACACAAGTTTTTATTGTAGGTTGGTTGTAGCGCAGCGAAACCCAACATCAAATATACAAATGTTTCCAACTTAATTCAATCGACTATATATCTAAGTATAATTACTGTCGCCAATCTTTTCTTTACTAATTTAAGCTGTACGAGTCTTGTCTACCTCTCCTCTTAAAGCTTTTATGTCTTCCGAACAGTTTCAATCAGCACACGACAGCATCTACAATCTTGGTAAACGACTTTCACAATATCTTCAAGAAATTCGTCAAGCAAGGTCGAGTGTAAAAGATGATGCAAAAGGTTTGCAAAGTGTTGAAGACGATATTAATAGAGCTTTAACAGCATTAAAGGAACAAAAATATCAGGTAGCAGTAATTGCAGCGATGAAGGCAGGTAAAAGCACTTTCCTTAATGCCATAATTGGTGCTGATGTTTTAGCGAGTGAGACAGCAGCTTGTACTATTTGCCGCACAGATGTTCGACATATTCTAAATGTAAAAGATGCGAGACTTTTAGAATATCGGGAAGGGCAAAAACGACCTTTTGAAATTGCCAAAGGTGATGCAGGGGAAATTCAGCAAAAATTCTTAGTACGTACCCGTGAAATTCGAGAAAAAGGTAATCCCGATAATACTGTACGTTTTGAGATAGAACATCCCATTGAAGCGATTAGTTCTTTATCATCGATATCTGGCTTTACTTTGGTTGATACTCCAGGACCGAATGAATGGGAATCGGCTAATTTTAATACAGTTGCACTTAAGCAAACAGCACTAGAAGCATTACGAACTTGCAATGTAATTTTATTCGTATTAAATTACGCTTCCTACAAAGATAATGCAGTTTCTGATTTATTTAAAGATATTGTAGAAAACCGTAAAGAAATTTTAGCGGAAAATACAGGTAAAATTTTCTTTATTCTTAATAAAGTAGACCAAAAGACAGAAGGGGACAGAGAAATTGATGAAGTTATAAAGGATTTAAAACGGGAATTAAGCAACTTTGGTTTTCCAAATCCGATTATTTACCCAGCTAGTTCGAGACAAGGACTTTTAGCAAAGCTAATTGCTCAAGAAAAAGCAACCAAAAGCCAAATAAAAGACTTTGATGTTTTTTTTAGTCCCAGATATGCAGTAAACAGAATTATACCCCTACCTCATGAAGTCGCACCGCAAGCTTTAGCCGATAGTGGTATTCCCAGAATTCAAGAAACTGTAATTCAAACTATCACCCAAAATTCGGGTTGGAATCTTCTTAGTGATGCTTTGGCAATACTTGATAAAGCGGCAAACGCAATTGAAGATAATTTAAATACCCAAATAAGCGGTTGGGAAATAGGTATTGAAGCATTAAAACAAAAGGTGAATGAGTACAAAAAACACTCTAAAAGTGCAGTAAATAAAGTAGAAATAGTAAAAAAGTCTGTAGAGGAGCAAAAACAAATCCTAATTGAAGTATTTAGTGAAGGAATTAGTACATTTGTAAATGGTGCTAAAGCTCAGATAGAAAGGGAAATAGATATAATAGCAAATAGCTCTAGTTATAGTAATACCTCATCAAAAACCAATTACGATAAACAATTCATAAATCCTTTTATAGAGCCTCCATCTAAAGAATTAAAGCTAGGTTTTAGTCTACCGAGCTGGATTCCTTTTCTTGGAGGTGCTTCTTTAAATTTTGAAACAAAGAATCCTCTTTTAGAAGATTTGAAAAGATCTATTCTAAATCCTTTTACTAATGACGATGAAGAATATAAAAGTTTTGACTCCTATAAAATTAGAGTCAGAACTAAAACCGAAGCTCAAAAAATAGAGCAAACGATTAATGATTATTGTAATCCTCATATTAAAAGATGGTGGTTAGATACGGAAGACGCACTTGTGAGAAATGGTCAAACAATTCGGGAACAATTGGTATATAAAATTCAAGGAGATATTCAAGAGATTTCAAATGAAATATCTTCTTATTTGGGAGAAACATTACAAGTCAAATTGAATATAAATCCGATCCAGTTTCCTAGCTTTGTTTTTGCTGGAATCGATACCAAAATTAAAGAACAACAACAAGTGTATAAAGTCAAAGAAAAACAAACTAAGCAGAAAGAGGGAGAAAAACAAGGATTTTGTGAAGATGATGGTAAATATCGTGAGCGAACTAAAGAGGAAGTTGAAGTTGAAGTTGATAAATACCGTCCGTACTACGAGATAAACTTACGCGAAACACTAAAAGATATTAATCTAAAAATCGATAATAAAGCATTAGCAAGCATCGAATTTTTAAAGCGGGTTGTTGAAAAGCAAATTTACGATGACTTTGAAATTGCCGAGCAACAAATCAACGATTATATTCAAAGATTTCAATATGAATTTGACCATTTACTAAAAGAGCGTGAAGTTAAAGAAGCTGAAATAGGAACGATTCGTGAAAAACTAAATATTCAAAAACAAAGCTTGAATCAATACTTAGTTGAATTGAAGAATATTAGAGAATCTTTGGATAATTGGAAGCCGCTAAAAGTAATAAAGTGGTAATTCACAGTTTTCAGGTAAATACCGCATGTAAGGGCACGGCAGTGCCGTGCCCTTACGACTGCGAGGGAGATTCAATTCGCTCTAAGTTTATTAAAAACGCTTTATTATTTTTATAAGGGTAAGGGAAATAAAACGCTAATCAGAAAATAATGATTCTAAATCCCTGTAACCACTTGCTACACGAATAATATCAATTCCACCTTCTCTAGGGTAATAAAATATTAGATAGTCTTTAAAAACAAAACCTCGCAAATTAGGTAAAAGTGTTTCATAACTTTTACCCATATTTGGAAAATCAGCAATTAACTTACACTTTTGACGAATTTCATCAAAAAGCTTACTAGCAGCTTTAGCATTGCTGCGAGCAACATATTCGCAGATTTCATCTAAATCTTGAATTGCATCATCTGAGAACGAATAATTACCCATCTTCAGATTTGCTCAGTAATATTACGTATTTTTTCCTGAAATTTAGCAAAAACTATTTCACCATCCGTTACTTGTCCCTTCGCAATTTGTTCTGTTCCGGAAACAAGTTTACGTCGTAATTCTTCAAGTCGCTGCTCTCGTTTTTCTAATAGCTTAACTGCTTGATTGATAGCATCATCGACATTAGCAAACTTACCTGTAGCAATTTGGACTTGAATAAATTGCTCTAGTTCGGGTTTTAGTTGAATGTTCATAATTTCCGTCTCTCTTAGACTTAACTACTCTACGCAAGTCAAGATAATCAATAAAATTGTTGGGTTACGCTACCGCTCCACCCAACCTACATCTAAGGCTATAATTCCCTTAACCAAGCTTCTAAATCAGTAACAGCAGTAAAATCTAACAATGCCTCACCTAAATCCTCTAATTGCGTGACAGAAAGACTTTGTATCTGGGAATGCAACTGAGGAGTGAGCGAACCAAAACGGCGGGTAAGCATTCTTCTAATCATTGATACAGCTTCTTCTTGTTTTCCTTCCTGCCGTCCAATCTGAATACCCTCTCTCATCCAGCTAGTGACGATTTCCATAACTTGTTCCTCCTGTCTTGGTTCAATGGTAGCAAGTTGTTCTGAAAATTCTCTTTGTTCTTCAGGGTTTAATTCGAGATAGGTATCAATAAAGCCAGAAATCAACTGTATTTGTGCGGGGTTCAATCCTAAACTGGCTAGTAGTTGTAACGATATCAACTTGACTTCCGGACGCTGTTGGGTATCCATTCGCATTTTTGACATCAAGGCACTTGCGACAGGATTGGGCTGATTGGCAAAATCTTGCCAGTTTAATTGATTTAACTGAATCACCCTGTAATTAAATTCTAAAATCTTCCAACCAGAAAACTCAATAGTGTAGGAATTAGGCTGTAGGGTTTGCGGTGCGTCATGGGAATAAAGCACAATCGGATATATTGGTATCGCATACTTTTCGTGCAAGCGTGCGAAATAAACAAACATCCGCTCGTTAAAGTTCGCTTGGGGTGCGGATTGATGCTCTGTATGGAATGATAAACAGTGTATCTTGATTCTTGAACTTTGCCCGCACGAGCAAATCGATGATTTTTTTCTCACCCTGAGTAACGTCAGTAAATACTTCCTGGGGTAAAAACTCAATTGAATCCCTTTGCCAGTCAGCGCTAATATCGGGAAAAAATAGCTCGATGAATTCGGGGAAGAAATTTGAAAGAAGTTTTTTAAATAATTGGTCGTGGTCAATCATTACAAAATCTCAAGTTTTGCATTTGATGAATGTTTATATATTACTGCTATATTGCCCTACAAGCATTGTGGGGTTGTGTATATCCCTCCTCTGCCTGCGACTACCCTTCAAGAAGGCGTATCGCTAAGGCGTAGCCTGTCCCCTTGGGACTCAGCGCCTAATGCGACTCTGCGTGACAATATTGCATTTGATTAGTTTAATTAAAAAATTATCCCATCATGAGGGCGCAATGCCTTGCGCCCCTACAGGTTAATTTGGGATTTGGAATAATTTATTTTTTGGTGTTCCCTTGCTTTAATTAAAAAATATCCCTTCCTGTACGCACCAAACAAAACTTAAGTAATATCACCCTGGTAATCTAGCAAACACTTCCTCAACTAAGAACTTTGCTTTCAAATCTAGGGCAATCCAGTCCACATCGCCGCATTCATCAAGTAAAATAGTATCAATAGTGACTACCTCGCGTCCGTTGACATAATTCTGAAAACAGACCTGATAGCATAGCTCCCATAAATCAATAGTGGCTTGCTGCTCTTGACGCTGCAAACACAGATGATATCCTGGATGGGGCATTGGTAGTTTCGCTAGGGTCTGTCGAATCTCTGACTCTTGTTCGGGTGTTGCTGCTTCGAGTTCGCCAATTAGCCTAGTCACCATTGCTTTAGTTTCGTCTGAAGTGTCAGGTGACCAAACCAGCACGTCTTGGTATGTTCCTTTCCAGGTAGACGCATCAAGCTGTTTGCGGATGCTATCGACAACGCGGATAAATGCTGGCTGCATCAGTAGTTCTGCTTGCTGCCATACTGTTGAGTCGCTTATTTTCGGTGGCATAGTCGTCAAAATGCTTATTGTTAGAAAAATTTACAAAGTTTACTTATAAAAAACCCGGTTTTCGCGGAAATCTTTTCTCAAGATAGCGGATTTTACTATGGATAATTTGGAGATATTTATTACCACCTGTTCAAATTGGGTGTTAACACTGGGGAAGATATATGATTGGCAAGCTACTAGACTATCGTTATAAGGTTATTAGGGTTCTTGCCACGGGCGGTTTTGGTGAAACCTACATTGCGGAGGACACCAAACGCCCTGGCAACCCTATTTGTGTGGTTAAACATCTTTTGCCTGCCAGTAGCGACTTAAAGATATTTGACACTGCCAAGCGTCTGTTTCAATCAGAAGCCGAAACCCTGGAAAAATTGGGCAACCACGACCAGATACCCCGGCTTTTGGCTTATTTTGTCGAAAATCACGAATTTTATTTAGTCCAAGAATTTATTGAAGGACATACATTAAGCGAAGAACTGGTTTCCGAGGAAGTTTGGAACGAGTCTCAAGTTATTCAACTTTTATATGAAGTTCTTACTGTCCTCGAATTTGTCCACCAACAAGGGGTAATTCACCGCGATATTAAACCGGATAATATTATTCGTCGCCGGGGAAATAATAAACTTGTTTTGGTAGATTTTGGAGCGGTCAAGCAATTACGCGCTTCGGGAAATTATCCGTCACGGACTATATTGGCACAATCGGCAACAGTAGCAATTGGCACGCCTGGATATATGCCTACGGAGCAAGGGCAGGGTAAGCCGCGCCCCAATAGCGATATTTATGCGCTGGGAATCATTGCTGTTCAGGCTTTGACAGGTATTACTCCGATGGACTTGCAAGAAGACCACAATACAGGTGAAATTTTGTGGCAAGATTTAGTGTCAGTAAGCCCACAGTTAGCTGCTGTTTTGAATAAGATGATTCGCTATCACTTTAAAGAGCGATATCAATCGGCAAGCGAAGCATTACAAGCATTACAGGTTTTTGCCCCTCTTCCTACATCTGTAAGGGAACATAGTAGTATTTCCATTTATTCAGATGTAAGTTATCCGATTGTTAAAGTTGGTTCCCCCCAGTCACGGCAAAAAACTCTTGCGGTTGCACCAGCAAATCAGGATATTCAACATGCCGCACCTACGAAACCCGTGCGAAAGGATGCAGCTGGATTCGATTTCTTACAATTGTTAATTTTGGTATTATTAGCTGGAGGTGCTGCTTATGTTGCACCAATGGTTGTTAAGAATGCTCAAGGTTTAGCGACCAATTGGACAAAGGGAAATACTTTGGCTGCCCAAACTTGTACCGCAGTCACCAATCAAACGGCCAATATTCGTTCGGAACCGAGTTCGCTGGATACGGCAACTATAATCGAAACTGTAAGCGATCGCACTCCCTTAGATGTGACGGGAACGCGGACGAAACGCGGTTGGATACAGGTTCGTTTAGACTTGAATAAGGTGGCTTGGGTACATTCGGATGTGGTTGGTAATAAAGAGGAATGGGTAAGTTGTTTGCGTGACAAGAGTGTTGCCATCAAGACTATTAACGATAGTACTGTGGTGGCAGTTCGTCCTGCACCTAAACCTAAACCTAAATCGCTAGTTGATTGGTTACCGTTCCCCAATAATAACAAAGCTAAAAATAAAGATAAAAATAAAGACTTTAACCAAATCGAACCTGTACCAACTCAAGAAGCTAAACCTCAAGAACAAGTAGTTGAACAAGCACGAGAAAAGTACGATTCGGGAGATTTACAAGGTGCGATCGCATTGTTAAAATCAATCCCTGCGGGTATTGAAGAAACTACTAAAACGATTTCGCAATGGCAGCAAGACTGGTCAAAAGCGGAAGCATTATTTACAGATATTAATGATGCGGTTGCCCAAGGAAAGTGGGATAAGGTTCAATCTTACAAAAATAATCCCGATAAGTTGCCCAATATTCAATATTGGCGCGATAAAATCGAACCAATGTTAAAAGATGCTGCTGATAATCTTGCCAAACAGCAAATACCCCAAACTGGCAGGCCTCAGAGAACCGAGAGAAAGATAAACTCTAAACCGGAAGTCAAACAAGATAATCCTGAACAGGAGAATCCCCAACAAGATAATCCCCTAGAGGAGAATCCCCAACAAGATAACCCCACGCAGGAAAATTCCAAACAAGATAATAATTTTCTCAATCCGGAAAAATTATTCAATTTCACAAAACCGCAGTAAAGAAGGAAATAGGGAGTAGGGAGTAAGCAGTAGTAAAGAAGGAGGGAAGGGATAAAGATTTATTAACAGCTAACCCCTAACCGCTAATAGCTAACCCCTAACCGCTAACTCCTAACTCTACTTCTTCTCAACAGGTGGACGCTGTAGAGATGCGTCGTAAAAATAAACGCGATCGCAATATTGACTTTGGCTCGTACAAGCTGCTTCAATCGCTACATTACTAGCATTGCTGACATCAAACGACAATGTAGCTGGTTGCGAAGGAGAAATACGGACAGATTCTGCTTGTTTACCATCTAAAAAAACTCTCACTTCAACAGGGGCACTGCGAGTATCGTTATCGCGCATTCCAAACCCCAAATTGAGGGTTTGAAAAATTGGAGAAAGGCGATTATTA
>JANNFJ010001428.1:0-2275 GCA_031379725.1 Calothrix sp. OTE_75_metabat_31 | reverse complement strand
TTAATTCAGGTATATCAGCATCCTCCACCAACCAACCCGCATTCAATAAACGCGGATGATATTTTTTCGGTGCTGTTTCCCCATCCATCCAAGGGATCCCCCACTTACTTCGCATATCTTTAATGACTTTCTCCGTCCAGGGATATTTAGCCATAACTGCTTCGCAAGTTCGCTGAAAATTCCGCCAACCATCAAAATTTTCTGCCTCCTCCATCACTTTGAGATACCCTGCAACACCCCCAGTTAAATCGGGATACGATGCAGATATATTTTCTTCGAGTTCATCAAGCTTCAATAACTTCGGTAAAACCTTTTCCAAACCCCGTTTCACCGTTTCTGTAGCATTGAGTTGTTCCCTACCATCAAATAACCCAGCATGACGTTCCCAATGTTTCTTAGTTTCCCCTTCCGTTACCCAATCATTTTTATCTTTGGTAGGGGGATGCACAACTGGACCAATACCCGATATCGTTGAACGGGGTGCAAAAGCAGTGGGAATTTGCCAGGAACGAGCATTTTTCACTGCAGCAAGTCCATTACGGGTTTGGTCAAAAATACTCGACCACCACGAACCAACATTGACGCTAAATTTTCGTTTGTATCTTTCTAAACGTTGTTCGTAAGCTTGACGTAAAAAATTTAGTTCTTTTTCTTGATAAAGATTATTATTAAAAGCTTGATTTTGTGCGTTCACCCAAGGAAGGAATTTCTCTGCTTCGGTTTCTAAAATCGCTGCATTTTTAAATTCTTCCCCTTCCTTACCTAAAGGTACACCTGCCCAGTAAAATTGCCATTGCGATTTTAACCAACCCTGCCAACTTTTACTATCCCGTTGCAAGTCCTTCATCCAGCGACGTTTATCGTGTAACTCCTCGAAAACCGAGTTACCCAATTCTTGCCAAGCTTCCTTGAGGGTTTGTTCTGCCGTTTGCATCGCAGCTTCGACTTTATCTTTCGGTAGAATCACCACAATTACATTGGGAAATCCAGCAGTCAGTAAATCCTTAGTTTTGGGACGCTTCACCCATTTATCGAAACTAGGAAATTTTTCTAATAACCAATGGTCAATCAAAGGTTGCTGAAACAAACTTGGATAAAGCAAGCTGTCGGGGCCGTATTGCAACGCAAGCTTAAAGCAGATTTTCGCAGCTATATAATGTAAAATCCACGAACCAGCCCATAAATCGCGCATTTTGCGACTTGCTTTGATTAATTCCTGAACTGGTGTAAAAGTAAAGGAAACTAGATAAGGATGCGATACTTCCTGACCCGATTTCCAACGTTGTAAATCATCGGTAATAGCATCATAACCCGTCAAGCTTCCAGCTAATGCAGCAGTAATACTCGCATGACTCCAAATCGAACTATCGGGAAGTCGCGTTTCTGCTGGCATCAGCATCAAGTTATCATTAGCAAACTGCCGAAAAACTGCCTCTGGTAAACACCTCCACAACCACCAAAACACCGACTTTTCATCATCACGGATTGATTCGGGGATTAATTTGGGCAGTTCTTGTTCTTTTTCGGTTAAGTACTTAAGTCTATTTGATATCAGTGTATCGTGTTCGGAGACCTGGAAATTTAACTTCGCGCCGGAAAGGAGGTGTGCGATCGCTAAACCATTGCTATTATAATTTACACTGCTGGCGATACTGCCAATTGCACCGCGATCGCTTGCCGAAGCAATGTAATCAGCGAGTTTGATTTGCTTGAATAGCTTACCCGATGAAACTTCTGGGTTCCAACCGTTTGTTACCCAGTCTTGCATTACAGATAACTCTTGCCAAAAACTGTTACCACTGCGACCAGTGTTATTATGTAAAGCCTTCAGCGTTGGATCGTGTAAAATGCCCCAAATTTTTGCCTGCCAAAATACTCTCGACACGAGTTATATTCCTTACTCCGTGACTGCATTGAAGTGTAGCAGATAATTTATTCCTGTCGCCAGTATTTGGAAATATTTATTGAAAGTCGTTGAGAAGTTGGGTTAAGCGTGGGGTAGGCATTTGAGGTAAATATGGGTTACGGTGGAATATTTTCTTTTGTATTGACAAATAAAGAGAACTGTGGGTAATGAAAAATAAATTTTTCGGAGGATACCACTGGTGAATCATGGGTAACGCACCCTCATACTGGCTTTCAATTACGCCAAGAGTTTCAGTTATACGGCGGCGGGCGACTGGTGAATCATGGGTAACGCACCCTCATACTGGCAGCATATAGCCTTATAGAATGCCCACAATCCCGCCCTACCATAGAATGGTAGGGCTAATCG
>JANNFJ010001427.1:0-5295 GCA_031379725.1 Calothrix sp. OTE_75_metabat_31 | reverse complement strand
ATCCGGTTCCCTCCACGAAGCGCGGGGAGGGTTAGGGTGGGGTTCTATATTGTGCAACTTCATATTAAATTGGTATTAGTACCAAAGATTTTTCTGGTTGAAGCTTATGTTTTGCTCCCCTCAGTGCTGCTTGGGTTGTTTCTTGCTGCTTAGTCTAAACTCCAGCAATAAACGCATAGTGCATATTTTGATTCCACTTATCCCAATGAGTGATACAGAAGCGTAAGTCCGGCTAAGACTCCTGAAAAATCTTATTTTCTTCCTAAAGGTATATAAGAGAGCCTTAAGTCTCATATTCGTAATTATGCTTCTTCAAACATCAATAACCACGGAGTAGAGATGAACAACAACACATTAGCCCAATTAAACTTGAGCGCAGTGAAGGAACTTAACGATGAGGTCGCTGCTACCTGTAGTGGTGGCGTTTTTTACAAAAATAGCGGTGACCCAGATGTAATTTTCTACAGAGATATAAATTTTGGAGGGGGTGAACTAAGGCTCAATGCATCGACAGGTGATGGCGATCCCAACATCGGGATAGACAACGGTCTTAATAGTGGTTTCAACGATCAAACCTCATCTATTAGAATTCTACGGGGTAGCTGGAATTTCTTTGACAACGCAGGTTTTAGAGGACAGGCTACTGGTGTTCTTGGACCAGGAAACTATAATCTTGGAGCTAATAATGATAGGATAACTTCCGCCTTCCGTGCAGTATAGATTTCTGAGGCAGTGTTAACAGTTTTAACGTATTAGTTATCAGTTAACTAATATCAATAACTTTACTAGTAGTCTCTCACACAAACTTTGATAGGAAAAGAAAGAACCCTCAGCAAACCTCTCCCAGGGGGAGAGGCTTTAATTCCCATGAACCGATGTTTGGAAGGGGGTAGGGGGTTAGGTTTTTGGGCTTTTTCACCCATAAAAGTTGGCGTGACAGACTATTAGTAATTGTTCCCAGTTCGCTGATAACTGTTTACTGTTCACTGATTTTTTAAACAATGAAATACCACAGCATATTGCAACATAGTGAAGAAGATTGTGGCGCAGCAAGCCTAGCCACAATCGCCAAATACTACGGACGCACTTTTGGTCTCAACCGCGTGCGAGAAGCAGTCGGCACAGGTTCGCGGGGAACCACACTATTAGGTTTAAGGCGGGGAGCAGAAACTCTGGGATTCCATGCCCGTCAAGTCCAAGCTACTCCACAATTGTTTGAGAAATTAAATGAAATTCCAATGCCCGCCATCATTCATTGGAAGGGCTACCACTGGGTAGTGTTATATGGGAAAAAGGGGAAAAAATATGTCATCTCTGACCCCGCCGTCGGCATCTTATACCTCACCTCCAAGGAGTTAATCGCGGGTTGGGGTGATGGTGTCATGCTGCTGCTAATGCCTGACGACAGCCGCTTCTATGAGCAACCAGAAGATAAAATTGTCGGTTTTGGGCGTTTCATTGCACGTGTCTTGCCATATCGCAATCTTTTGGTTCAGGCGATCGCCATCAACTTTGCCATTGGGCTTTTGTCCCTTGCCTCTCCCTTAATGATGCAACTCCTCACCGATGACGTACTGGTGCGAGGAGATACCCAACTGCTAACCACCGTAGCAATTGGCGTAATTGTCATGAACTTATTTCAAAGTACCATTGGTTTAGTACAATCACACCTAGTCGGTCATTTTGGTCAACGGTTGCAATACGGACTCATTCTAGAATATGGGCGACAACTTTTGCGATTACCCCTATCATATTTTGAAGCACGTCGCAGTGGGGAAGTTGTTAGCCGAATCACTGATGTTAATACCATCAACAATCTAGTTTCCAAAATTGTACTCGGTTTACCCAGCCAATTTTTTGTGGCTTTGGTTTCGTTGGGGTTTATGCTTTTCTATAGTTGGCAACTTACCATAGCTTCTCTCGTTGCTTTTGTCATTGTCACCCTAGTCAACCTGCTTTTTATCCCCGCTTTGCGTCAGAAAACTCGTAGCCTTATTGTCAAAGGCACAGAAAATCAAGGCTTTCTGGTTGAAACCTTTCACGGTGTTCAAGTCCTCAAAACCACCCAAGCCACAGAACAAGCTTGGCAAGAGTATCAGACTAATTTTGGTCGCCTTGCTAACCTGAACTGGAGTACGATGAAGCTGGGGCTTTACAGCAGCACAATCACTGGGATTCTTTCTAATTTGACGAATATTGCCTTACTCTGGTTCGGCTCGCACTTAGTCATTAATCAAACATTATCCATTGGTCAACTGCTGGCGTACAGTGGGATGAGTGGCAGCTTTCTTGGCTTCCTGGGGTCTGTAGTTGGGCTAATCGATGAATTTATCACTGCTCAAATTGTCGTCCAACGCTTGGCAGAAGTGATAGATGCTACTCCAGAAGACGAAAACGACTTTAAAAAGCCGATTGCAGAGATAACAGCTAACGCAGATATCACTTGCACCAACCTCAACTTCCACCATGCAGGTAGAGTTGACCTCCTGCAAGATTTTTCCCTGACTATCACAGGCGGTCATGTCATTACCCTGATTGGTAAATCTGGCTGTGGCAAAAGTACCCTCGCCAAATTGATGGCAGGTTTATATTCCTCCCAGTCTGGCAATATCCGCTATGGAATATACAATCAGCAAGACCTTTCTGTAGAATGTCTGCGACAGCAGGTAGTACTCGTGCCTCAAGAAGCTCACTTCTGGAGTCGTTCCATCATTGACAACTTCCGCTTTAGTTATCCTAACGTTACTTTTAAACAAATTGTCGAAGCTTGCCAAATTGCTGGTGCGGACGAATTTATTAGTAAATTGCCCGACAAATATCAAACTGTTTTAGGAGAATTTGGTGCAAACCTCTCTGGCGGACAAAAGCAAAGATTAGCCATAGCTAGGGCAATAGTCACCGACCCACCCGTACTTATTTTAGATGAATCCACTGGTGCCCTCGACCCAGTGGGTGAAGGTCAAGTACTAGATCAACTGCTTTCCCACCGACGAGGTAAAACCACAATTATGATTAGCCACCGACCGAGAGTGATTCAGCGAGCTGATTGGATTGTCCTACTAGAGGAAGGGCGCTTAAAAATCCAAGGCACACCAGAGCAGCTGCGTCATCAAGGAGGCGACCACTTAGATTTCCTAGACGATATTTCTCAACCAACGAATGGTTTGGTAGTAAAAGGTTCTGTGTCTAATTCTAATACTAAGTCGCATTCATATATATCACCTCACGCCGCCCCTCTCCCGATCAAATACCCTATACATACAAGCGATCGCATTACCACTCAAAATTTTGGGAAAACCTCACCCTGTCCTGGCGGATATCCCTTTCCTTACTAAGGAGAGGGAAAGATTTTTGCGGAAGCAAAAAGCGAGGGTAAGGTTTTGAGACGGAAAATTCTACGCAATTAGTTAAGCTAACTTGAATTATGATTAGCAATTCAAACTCAGACTTTCCACCTCCCCCAGTTCAAGAAAACGAATTTCTCCCGCCGATGAGTTCCTGGGTTACTATGGGCGGACTGGTAATGGTCGGTATTTTGGGAATCAGCGTTATTGTTGCTTCTGTCGCTAAATATAAAGTCACCGTTAAAGCTCAAGCACTCGTCCGTCCGGCTGGTGAATTGCGGATTGTGCAGGCTGCGGCTGAGGGTCAGGTTATGCACATATCTGTCAAAGAGAATCAAGTTGTCAAAAAAGGAGATGAAATTGCAACTATCAACGACTCTCGCGTGCAAACCAAAAAGAGCCAACTACAAAGCAATATCCAGCAAAGCCACTTACAAATCGTTCAAATCAACGCTCAAATTACTGCTCTTAATAACCAGATAGCAGCAGAAATTGACCGTGCCAAAGGGGCTGTTGACTCAGCAGTCGCCGAACTCAGTCGTCGTAGTCGGGATTATCGAGACAGACAAATTACCAGCAACAAAGATGTAGAAGAAGCCCAGGCTAACTTAAAGCAAGCTCAGGCAGAATTACAAAAAGCACAAGCACAATTACAATCAACAAGAGCGAATTTTAGGTCAAGCCAAGCGGCGTTAAGCGCAGCCAAATCAAAGCGAAACCGATATCAGATTGTAGCCAAACACGGAGCTCTTTCTTATAATCAATTGGAAGAAGCAGAACTAGTTGTTGACCAGCAATCGTCAGCGGTTGAGGTGCAACAAGCAGCGATTGAGGTACAACTTAAAGCGATTGAGCAGCAATCGTCAGCGATTTCGGCTGCTAGAGCAAAATGGCAACGTACTCAAGCTGCTCTTAATCCTAGTAAAGCAGAAGTGGCGATCGCCCAACAAAGCATTTTTCGAGAACAAGCCACAGGAAAAGCCACTCTCGCAACACTGGACAAGGAACGGCAAGCCCTCATTCAACAAAAGTTTGAAAAAAGCAAGCAGCTAGAGCGAGATTCACGCGAACTTCAACAAGTAACAATCGACCTTAGCCAAACTACCATAACTGCCACATCAGATGGTGTAATATCAAAGCTCAACCTGCGAAACTCTGGTCAAACTGTGCGTTCTGGAGAGGAAATCGCTCAAATTGTCCCCAGTAATGCTCCCTTGGTAGTTAAGGCAGCAGTACCCCCCCAAGAGAAAAGCAAATTGAAACAAGGTCAAAAAGTACTTTTACGAGTTTCTTCTTGCCCTTATACAGATTACGGCACTCTCAAAGGTGTCGTCAGCCAAATTTCTGAAGATACTATTAAACCTCAAAATAATAGTGCGACTGCAACTACTGCAACAGGTTCAAGTCAGCAAGGCGGTGCAGTTACAACTTTCTATGAGGTGACGATTAAGCCAGAAGTCCTATCTCTTGGAAAGGGTAAAAACCATTGTGCTATTCAAGTCGGGATGGAGGGCAGAGCGGATATTATTTCCAAAGAAGAGACTGTACTCCAATTCTTTTTGAGGAAGGCAAGATTGATTGCTGATTTGTAAGATTATTGAATGTTAGTTAATATAAATGCCGAAAAAATGAAATACCGAGGGCTGATAAATTTAATTCCCCAATAGATGAAAACCGGAACTGTCCCCGCAGCCATCCAGACAGCCATAACTGCCCCGACTAAAAGTAAAATATTAATAACATAAAAAGACTTTTGACCTGACTGCAAAAGCCATTCTGATTAAGCTTTTTAGTTTAAATCCCCTTTTTAACAAAAAGCCAATAAAAATTGTCATAGAACCTAGTACAGCATGGCGCAAGTAACCATACCATTTTTTATGTAGTGCGTACCCCTGCGGGGAAGCAAGCAACGCGCAGCGTGCCCGCAGGGCTTGCATCTTGCTCGCATAGA
>JANNFJ010001408.1:0-2717 GCA_031379725.1 Calothrix sp. OTE_75_metabat_31 | reverse complement strand
ATATTACCCAGCTTCAAGGTCAAGAATTACAGAAATTGCGCCGGGAAATGCAAATCGTTTTTCAAAATCCATTTAGTGCCCTCGACCCCAGAATGAAGGTAGGGGAGGCAATTATGGAACCTTTAGAAATTCACAAACAAGGGAAGACGAAAAACGAACGCGCTCAACGTGCTGTGTATCTCCTCGAACGGGTAGGATTGAATAGCGATGCAATGGAACGATACCCGCACCAATTTTCGGGAGGACAGCGACAACGGGTATGTATAGCCCGTTCGCTGGCATTGAATCCCAAGTTTATTATTTGTGACGAGTCTGTTTCGGCACTCGATGTATCAGTACAAGCACAGGTATTGAACCTATTAAAGGAACTCCAAGAAGAGTTTGGGTTAACCTACATATTTATTTCCCACGATTTGAGCGTGGTTAAATTTATGAGCGATCGCATTCTCGTCATGAATCAGGGTCAAATCGTCGAACAAGGCAAAGCCGAGGATATTTACCGCAACCCCAAACAAGAATACACACAAAAGCTCATCGCATCAATTCCCACAGGTAGTGCCGAACGAGTCAAACTGCGCCAAGCATCGTAATAGGGTGTAGGGTATATGGGAATATGAGAGCCTCCTGTTATAATCGCATTGATTCAGGCAGCTTCCTTAGCCAATTTTAGAAGTGTTAGAGATGCGCTCAGTTCATGCCTAAAAATGTTCTATCACTTGGAGGATGTTTGAAATATTACATCATGAGTAGAAATCGACTAAAATGTGGTTGGATTTTCTCTAGTAATTCTAATCAAAAATCGTAAAGCCTCATTAACAGATTCAGCATTAGGAAACAATTCGGCAACATCTGAATCTAATTTAATAATTGTATCGCTAAAACTTTTACGTTTAGCTCCCATTTTTCTAACTTTTAAACTTTTTAAATCATATTCATCTCTAAGTTCATCTTCCATTGCTTTAATGCTCTTGATAAGCTTTTCGCTCTTGTTTGCTCTGCCGATGCCTCCTGTGATATTAGCCCGTTGACTTTTATGTACCAAAAAAGGTACAGTGAAGACTTAATATCAAGCCTGACCGTCAATAAAATCATATGTGATGTTGTGAAAACGTACTACATATTGTTGCCGTGCAGCGATGGCTTACTTTTGCCGAGATGACAGACAAGCGGGTTCCTGCAAGCTTCTACCAAAATGAAAATGGCACAGAACCAGTTCGTGACTGGTTGAAAGGTCTGGATGCTCCTGAGCGTCGTTTAATTGGAATAGATATCAAAACTGTTGAATATGGTTTCCCGATTGGGATGCCAACCTGCCGTCCAATGTGTGATGGGTTGTATGAGGTTCGCACTAATTTACCGCAAGGTCGTAAAGCACGTGTACTATTCTGTATTCATGAGGGGAACATGGTTTTATTGCATGGGTTTATCAAAAAAACTCAGAAAACACCTAAGAAAGAACTGAATTTAGCTCTTGAGCGAAAACAGCAAGTGGAGGCAGGATGACAAAAAATGCTCATATAGGTTCTTCTCTTGATGACTTGTTTGAGGAGGAAGGGACGCTTGACGAAATAAATATTATTGCCATTAAGCGGCTAATTGCATGGCAGATCCAACAGGAGATGGTAAGACAAAATCTCAGTAAGACAGAAATGGCACAGCAGATGAAAACAAGCAGGTCGTCCCTTGACCGTTTATTAGACCCAGACAATTCAGCCGTAACGTTAGATACGATTGAACGTGCTGCCAGAGTTATTGGCAAAAGGGTGCGCTTTGAACTGGTTGATGCGTTATAAAGGATACTTTTAAGTTTTAAAATGCTGGCAAAAATTCGAGATACGGAAATATTTTTCGACATCGAAGGATGTGGTTTAGTAGTCAAAGGACAAACCACTTATACCAAACCTGTCGCTTTTTTAATCCACGGGGGCCCCGGTGCAGACCATACTGGTTATAAACCAACATTTTCAGCTTTAACACGTAGGTTGCAACTGGTATATTTCGACCATCGCGGACAGGGTAGATCGAAAAGAGGAGCAAAAGAAACCTATACCCTTGATAATAATGTCGAGGATATGGAAGCACTGCGTCAGCACCTTGGTTTAAATAAAATCGTCGTGCTAGGAACTTCCTACGGTGGAATGGTAGCCCTATCTTATGCAGCACGCTATCCGCAAAATGTCTCGCATTTAATTGTCATTGTTAGCACTGCGAGTTACCGCTTTTTAGAACGAGCCAAACAGATTTTAGCCGAACAGGGAACCGAAGAACAAAAGCGGGTTGCACAACGACTTTGGGATGGGAATTTTGAGAATGAAGAACAACTGCGGGAATATTTCAAAGTCATGGCACCGATGTATTCTTTGAAGCATGACCCCAATACATCGGTAAAATGGGATAATAAGATTCTTTCGATTGATGCAATTAATGTTGCTTTCGGTGGCTTTTTACGAACCTATGATGTTACCGACCAATTATATAAAATTACTGCACCGACTTTAGTCATTGGGGGAAGACACGACTGGATTTGTGCCCCAGAATTTTCTGAAGAAATTGCTGCAAATATTAAAAATGCTGATTTGCGAATATTTGAAAATAGCAGTCATTTAATTCGCGCAGATGAACCCGAAGCCTTGATGGATGCTATTAATGGTTTTTTGGTTTATAAGAGTTAAAAAATATCGAATTTATATAAATAACTCGTAGGATAGGCATCTTGC
>JANNFJ010001350.1:0-6858 GCA_031379725.1 Calothrix sp. OTE_75_metabat_31 | reverse complement strand
GCCCGTCTCTACGATGAAGGCTTAATTTATCGCGGCGAATATTTGGTTAACTGGTGTCCCGAATCGCAATCGGCTGTGTCCGATTTGGAGGTTGACCAAAAAGAAGTTAATGGTAATCTTTGGCACTTTCGCTACCCGCTTTCAGATGGTTCTGGATATGTAGAAGTCGCTACAACCCGTCCCGAAACTATGCTGGGCGATACAGCGGTTGCAGTTAACCCTAGTGATGAACGTTACATGCATTTAATTGGCAAAACTTTAACGCTGCCAATTATGCAGCGGGAAATCCCGATTATTGCTGATGAATTGGTTGATGCCACCTTTGGGACTGGGTGCGTCAAAGTTACCCCGGCACATGACCCTAATGACTTTCAGATGGGTAAGCGGCACAATTTGCCGTTTATCAATATTATGAATAAAGACGGTACGCTCAATGAAAATGCCGGGGAATTTAACAAACAAAACCGTTTTGTTGCCCGGAAGAATGTTGTTGCCAGGTTGGAAACAGACGGTTTCTTGGTCAAAATCGAAGACTACAAACATACGGTTCCTCATAGCGAGAGGGGTAAGGTTCCCGTTGAACCGTTGCTTTCGACGCAGTGGTTTGTGAAGATTCGTCCACTTGCTGATAATGCTTTGGAATTTCTCGATGGGCAAAATTCGCCTAATTTTGTGCCGCAACGGTGGTCGAAGGTATACCGTGATTGGTTGGTAAAGTTGGATGATTGGTGCATTTCACGTCAGCTATGGTGGGGACATCAAATTCCAGCTTGGTATGCTGTCAGCGAGACGAATGGGGAAATTACTGATACTACGCCGTTTGTTGTCGCTAAAAACGACGCGGAAGCGTTGGAAAAGGCAAAAGCGCAATTTGGCGAAAATGTAAAACTTGAACGCGACCCAGATGTATTAGATACCTGGTTTTCATCGGGGTTGTGGCCCTTTTCGACGCTGGGATGGTCGGAGGAAACGCCCGATTTGCAGAAGTATTATCCAACCAGCGTACTAGTTACGGGCTTCGATATCATCTTTTTCTGGGTAGCCAGAATGACAATGATGGCTGGACATTTCACCGCAAAAATGCCATTCCAGGATGTTTACATTCACGGTTTGGTGTTGGATGAAAACGGCAAGAAAATGTCTAAGTCCCTTAATAATGGGATTGACCCGTTATTATTAATTGAGAAGTACGGTACAGATGCGTTACGGTACTACTTGATTAAGGAAGTGACAGGTGCGGGTCAAAATATTCGCTTCGACTACGACCGTAAGAAAAATGAGTCTTCGTCGGTGGAAGCTGCACGCAATTTTGCGAATAAGTTGTGGAATGCGTCGCGGTTTGTAATGATGAATTTGGACGGGCAAACTCCCGCACAGTTGGGAGAACCGCAACCAATCGAACTTAGCGACAAATGGATTTTGTCACGGTATCACCAAGTTGTAAAACAAACAAATAATTACATTAGTAATTACGGTTTGGGTGAAGCGGGAACAGGGTTATATGAGTTTATTTGGGGTGATTTTTGCGACTGGTATATTGAACTGGTAAAATCGCGGTTGCAACCAAGTGCTGATGTTGAGTCTCGAAAAACTGCACAGCAAACTTTAGCCTATGTTTTGGAGGGAACTTTGAAGTTGCTGCATCCATATATGCCGCATATTACTGAAGAAATTTGGCATACGTTGACGCAGCAGAATGCTGATTCTAGGGAAAGTTTATCGCTACAACAGTATCCCGAAGCCGACGAAAAGCTGATTGATGCAAATTTGGAGTCGGATTTTGATTTATTGATTGGCACAATTCGCACGATTCGCAATTTACGTGCGGAGGCTGATGTCAAACCTGTGACGAAAGTCAAAATTATTTTGCAAACCGAAAGCAGTAGAGAAAAACAAATCCTCACGACTGGAGAAGTTTATATTCAGGATTTGGCTAAAGTTGAAAGTTGGAGTTTTGGCGACGAGGCAAAACAACCAGTAACATCAAGTAATGCGAAAGCAGAAGCTAAGAAAATTAACTGGCAATTAGTATTCAAAATTATTGGTGCAATTTACTTACTTCGCTTAGGAATTGCGGCGGCTGATGCTATTCATGGTATTCCCCTGTTTGGAAAATTCCTAGAAATCGTTGGTTTTGGTTATTCGAGTTGGTTTGTAGTGCGGAGTCTTATTAATCGAGAAACGCGAAAACGCTTTTGGAATCAGGCATTTAAAACACAGCAGAAATTACAAGAAATATCCACAATCCAACCAGAACAAAACGGTTTACCGACAAAACCCGAAGAGGAAGCGATCGCAGGTGTTGTGGGGACGGTACAAGTTATACTTCCCCTGGCAGGAGTAGTAGATATTGAAGCATTCAGCGCGAAATTGCAGAAAAAACTTGCTAAACTTGAAGGCGAAATTCAGTCGCTTTCTGGTAGACTAAGTAACTCTGGTTTTGTTAACAATGCTTCCCCTGAGATTGTCCAAGGTGTACGCGACAACCTCACCGAAGCAAAAGCACAGGCTGAAATATTGCGATCGCGCATCGATAAGTTAGCATAAATTTTAATGGGTTAGGGGTTAGGAGTTATGAATTTTTCAGAACCTTAACCCCTAACCCAAATATCCCTATTTTTTCAATTTGTCATGCTTTATCTTGCCCAGGTACATAAAAACGAATTTTTAGACCAACACCAATTACGTTTATTGGCACGTCGAGAAGCCGAAAATATCTGGGCAACTATTCCAGAAGAAGCATTTATTCTGATTGGTAAAAATAGTAAACTCGCTGAAAAATTACTGGTTTTAGTCGAATTATCAGCTACTGGTGATATTGAACGACTAGAAGATGCTACTAATTGGGTATTGACTTTAATCGAAACATTTTTATCGACAGGGATTACTCCCGATTTTCTCCGTCAAGAAGCTGAACGTTCCGAACAATGGAGACAAAATTTAACGCTGCAAAATCAAGATTTGGCCCGACGTTCGTTAGAATTAGAAGCACGACGCGAACAAATTCAAGCGTTGGAAGAAGGTTTGAAACGCGAAAAAAATGGTACGCATTCTCAAGAATAATTTTATTTAACCACAGAGGACGCAGAGGACACGGAGGAATAAAATAAAGAGAGACGCTCTACATTTATTCTTCCTCTGTGAACTCTGTGTTCTCTGTGGTAATTCATCTATATTTTATTAACGAGAAATCGCGGAACTGGGTAAAGCATCTGCCGCTAATAACTGCCGAATCGCTTTGACTATGGTCTTTTGTACCAATTGTGTAGTAATTTGCTGTCCTAATTTTTGGACTCCCGGATTAAATAACAACTGCGTTATTTGCTGTCCAAGCTGACTGCTATCAAATCCTCTCGTTTCTTGGAGAATCTGCAAAATCTGTTTGATATGTTCCAAGTTCTGCTGTTGTTCTATATTTCCAGATGGGGTTTCGTTGACTGCGGTAATTCCTACTTGTTCTCGTAACAAAGATGTAAAGTTATGCAAAACATTTCTTCGCAATCCATCAACCGCTTTAAATAATTCGTCAACTAATTTTTCCCGAATATAATCACCACGTTCCGACGACAAGAAGTCAACTGCTTGATTTATAACCAAGTTCAAATCGTATTCTTGGTTACTGCGGGCATTTTTCAATAAATTCTCTAACCGATTCCAACGGAAACTACCATCTTTAAATAGCAATTCTTGCAGCGATGTCCTCAATTGCGGTGCGGAGTCAGTTAATAACCGCTTGGCAACATATGGATATGCTTCGCTGAGAACTTTAAAGCTAGGGTCGATGTAAATTGCAATACCTTCTAATGTTACCAAGGAACGAATAATCAACGCATAATAAGGCGGTACGCGGAATGGATACTCGTACATCAAATCTGACAGGTCGTCAGTTATACTCTTGATATTGAAATCGGCAACGCTTGCGCCTTGGGCATTAGCGAAGACTTTTGCAAAGGCTGGAATAATTGGTGTCAGGTCGGTATCGGGTGTCAAAAAGTCAAGCTTGACGTAATCGCTAGCCAAACCTTCAAAATCGCGGTTAACAACGTGGACGATAGCTTCAATCAAACCGTAGCGTTGATTCGGTTGAATTTCGCTCATCATCCCAAAGTCGAGATAGGCTAGTTGACCGTCGGGGGTAGCGAGTAAGTTACCAGGGTGGGGGTCAGCGTGGAAAAAGCCGTGTTCGAGTAGTTGTCGTAACGAACACTGAACGCCAACTTCGATTAAATAGCGGGCATCAATGCCTTGGGCGGCTAATTTCTCGGTTTCGTTCAGCTTTGTACCGTTAATCCACTCCATCGTTAAAACGCGACGGTTGGTATATTCCCAGTAGATTTTTGGTACATATACGTCTTTCATGTGACCGTATAGCTTGAAAAACCTTTCGGCATTTTCTCCTTCGTGGACGTAATCCATTTCCTCGAAAATGCGATCGCCTAATTCGTCTAAAATGCCAGCTAGGTCGCTGCGTACTTTTTTAAATTGCTGTTTTGCCCAAACTGCCAATTTGCGAAGTATGTACAAGTCAATGGCAATTGATTGACGCAAGTCGGGACGTTGAACTTTAATGGCTACTTCTTCACCGCTGAACAACTTCGCTTTATATACTTGTCCTAATGAAGCTGCGGCAATGGGTTGCGGTGAAATTTCGGCATATATTTCTTCAGGTTTGTTACCGAGTTCTTCTTCAATAAACTGGAAAGCAAGTTCGTTAGAAAACGCAGGTAATTTATCTTGTAACTGCGTTAACTCTTCCAAATACACCGAAGGAACTAAATCGGGACGTGTTGATAACGCCTGTCCAATCTTAATATAGGCAGGGCCAAGTTGGGTGAGGAGTTCGCGCAGTTGTACCGCACGACGCAAGTCACTTTTAACCTTTGCACCCCGCTTAATATCCCACCAAATCCCAAACGCAAACGCTAGGGTTGGTACTAAAACTTTCAAAATCCGCCCTAAAACCTCAAACGGTCTTCCTTGATAGTAGGATGCGATCGCACCCGCATCGTACCGCAATTTTACTTCGTCATCGAGATTGACCAAGGGGTTATATTTTCTCGATTCTGCTGGGGATGGTAAGTTTACGACCTCCCCCAGAGTGCCATTTGCAGGCACTACTACAATCGCAGACGATTCACTCCGACGAATATCGCTCTCAATAAATTGGGAAGTAGCAGAAACTGTTTTCACATCCATGAACTTACCACCGCACAGCAAGGATACATTAAGTATTGTAACAATATACAAACAAATATGTTAACTAATTGCAATTAGCCTCTACAAACAAGCTTAACTTGTAAGCAGTTTC
Organism: Calothrix sp. OTE_75_metabat_31; assembly: GCA_031379725.1. Classification (GTDB taxonomy): domain Bacteria; phylum Cyanobacteriota; class Cyanobacteriia; order Cyanobacteriales; family Nostocaceae; genus JANNFJ01. The sequence continues at coordinate 1,550 of JANNFJ010001350.1, read as the reverse complement.
GAGATGTACCCAAAAAGCCGTAAATTTTGTGTCAGTTTACCGATGCTCGAATCATGGTGACCAATATACCTATAATTTGTTCAACTGGGGGGATGACATATTCGAGTAAATCGATAGTTACAGTCTGATTTTCCAGCTTGATAAATTTCCATCTATCCCCCGTCGTCAGCGTGCCATATATAGTTGGAATAGGTTTACAGTTTTGCTCGTTGAATCTTTGTGCAGCAATCATCGAAGCAACACATTGACCCAAACCACCATTCAAATCCTCACGCTTTGCTTCAACGATAATTACCGCAGGTGCATCAATAAATAGCTGTTCAGAGGAACGACTAAACAGAAAATCGCAGACTCCATTTAATCCTACGCTGGGGTCTACAGTAAAATCATTACCCGAAAATAAACTGATGTCTTGGTTAACGATTTCTTTCACCTCCAGCAAAATCGGACAAATAAGCATTTCAGACCTAGCTTTTTCCGTATTGAGTGCCAGCGCTAAAGGTAGATATTTATTTAGGAAATTTGCCAGCGCTGGACTTGGCAAAATTGGTTCAATCCCAGACAAAAAAGTCGGTTGTTCGATAATGGTCAAATTAAAATCTTGTTTAGCACGCCGTAGCGTAAAGTCACTATAAGCCATTTTATATACCGAAGATAAATCAGATTATAAAACTCGATTAAAGCCCACTGTCAAAAGCCTGCTAATTTGAAGCTCTCAATTCTCCGCGCCTGGTGCGCCTGGTGCGTGAGGCAAATTCATACCTGACTAATCAGCAACTCATATTTTTTAAGCATAAGCAACAGAAGTTTTATCACCGATTATTGCATTTATGGGTCAAAGTAAACCAGGTTTGGTACACTCAAACATATAGGATTGCGATTTGGGTTTAAGGTGTAATATCCTTAATCTCCCTAGCTCAATTCCCGTATCCTGCGTCTGCTGTCACGGAGATTTATTCTCGATGTTGCTTTCTCTGCGGATTGAAAATTTCGCCCTTATTGACCAATTAGAACTCGAATTTGGAGCAGGGTTAAATGTAATGACAGGCGAGACTGGCGCGGGTAAGTCGATTATCCTTGATGCCATTGATGCTGTTTTGGGTGGTAAAGTCTCTAGTCGCGTCATTCGGACTGGTAGCAGTCGCTCGTTAGTCGAAGCCACCTTCATCTCCAATTCTGCCACTTCGGCATGGTTAAGCGAGCAAGAAATTGATTTAATCGACGAAAACTCCCTAGTCGTGTGCCGCGAAATTTCTACTACTACTAATAATGTTCGCAGTCGGTCGCGGGTCAACGGTGTATTGGTAAATCGCCAAATCATGTCCGAACTGCGCGAAAGGTTAGTCGAAATTACTGCCCAAGGTCAAAGCGTCAAAGTCGGACAATCAGCCCAAGTCCGCGATTGGCTCGATGTTTATGGTGGTAATGCACCCTCGCAACAGCGTCACATCGTCGCCAGTACGTTTGCTGAGTATCAACAAATTCATCAAGCACTCGAACAACGTCGCACATCCGACCGCGAACGGTTACAGCAACTCGATTTATTAACA
>JANNFJ010001327.1:0-3159 GCA_031379725.1 Calothrix sp. OTE_75_metabat_31 | reverse complement strand
GTTGATTGGGAACCCATCAATGTTGGTAAGGTGGATGTCACTACCACCTAATAATGCACCAGTGACTGAGTGAGTACCCAAATTACCTGTAGCTTCGAGGTGTAACGAACCAGCGTAGTCACGAACCGAAGCATCACGGGTTTCAATGACGCGAATACCGCGTTCTTTGGCTTCGATGCTGGCATTGACGAAGTTTACACGCTCGCGTAATGCTTGGTAAAGCAGTCCTTTGAGGGAAGCAACAACCAAGGGTTGACTCTTATTCGTAGCGAGTTCGCCTTGAAGACGGACGTTGAGTAAATCGACTCGTCCCCCTGCCAATTGTCCAACTAAATTACCCAAGGTTTCCGCAAGTTGCATGTAGGGTCTAAGTTCTTCGAGGACATCGGGCCCGAGTCCAGGGATGTTGACTGCCGAACGTGCTGGAAGTCCTAACAGTACATCGCGGATTTGTTCGGCAACATCAATTGCCACATTTACTTGCGCTTCGTTGGTGGATGCGCCTAAATGGGGAGTAAGGATAATATTTTTGCCGATGTCGCGTAAGGGTGATTCACCTAACGGTTCCGACTCGTATACATCAAGTGCCGCACCTGCAATTTTACCTGCTTTGATAGCTTCAGCTAGAGCAGTTTCATCAATGATACCACCACGGGCACAGTTGATAATGCGGGCATTTGGCTTCATTTTCGCCAACATTTCGGCGTTAATGAGGTGGGTGGTTTCGAGTGTTTTGGGGATGTGTAGCGTGATGTAGTCGGCTTGTTGTACCAGCAAATCCATATCTACCAGTTGGCAACCGATTTGTTCGGCACGTTCGTTAGAGATGAATGGGTCAAAAGCCAGCAGTCGCATCCCCATTGCTTTGGCTACACCTGCCACATGGGAACCAATTTTGCCCAAACCGACAATGCCAATTGTTTTCTTATAAACTTCGACACCGACAAAAGTTTTGCGGTCCCATTCATTGCGCTTGACTGAAGCATTGGCATCGGGAATGTGGCGCGATAATGAAAGCATCATTGCTAGAGCATGTTCGGCAGCCGCAATTGTATTTCCTTCTGGGGAATTGACTACGACAATACCTTGACGGGTAGCAGCGGGAACATCGACGTTATCAACACCGACACCTGCACGACCGATAATTTTGAGATTTGTACCAGCTTCAATAATTTCTTTGGTAACACGGGTGCCCGAACGAATCATTAGTGCGTCGTAATCACCAATGATTTGCACGAGTTCTTCAGGTTTGAGATTGGTTTTAACATCAACCGTAGCAACTTGCGAGATGATATCAATTCCAGCCTGGTCAATTGGATCGGAGACGAGAACCTTAGACATGATTGATTAATTTTAAGGCTTGAGGTATTACGGGGCTGGATTTCAGTTTAGAATTAAATGTCGCCCATTTATCCAATAATCATAAACGCCCTTTTTGTGTTAGCTATGCATTGGGCGGGTATTGAAAAGGCTATGTTCCTTGTCTAGTCACTGTTTGCTCGTACTTTTGACATAATCATTATTCCCAGTTCGGGCGAATCGCTTCATCAGCCACTCACTCGGTAAATATAAGCTATTCTCTGCCCCAAACTGCCCTATGTTCATAAAAATTTCTTTGCTGATTTTCTCAGATTTAAATAAATCTTTCCAAAAATCAACTTGAGAAATGAGGTGGAAGTATTAATTAAAACTTTACTCAGAGTTATAAAAATTACGGCGTTGCTGAATCCGGGTATGAATTTATCTCACGCAGAGGCGCAGAGGCGCAGAGAGTAAGAGTTTTAATATGCCCCATTTTTAATTTCACACTTTAATTTAGCAATGGCTAAATCCTTATGAAACCTAATTTTGCAGAAATGTCCACAAAAGAATTAAGAGCGTATGTGCTTGCCCATCGAGAAGATACAGAAGCGCTGGAAGTTTTGTTTAGCCGTCGTACTCCCGATTCAGAAGCAATTATATACCCATCGATGTTTACAGAAGATGGTAAACCCATAGAAGAAAATCATCGGATTATAGAGGAAGCGATCGCACAGAAAATACAGCAACAAGAAAATCAAAGTTAGCTGTAGGGTGTGTTAGCGACAGCGTAACGCACCATTTTGGTCTGTGAAAGCGCGTTACAATGTTCCGCGATCGCGTATCTGACATCTTGCACTAATTATATTCTTAAGCAACAAATAAACCTGCGTATTTATAGATTTATCGACTGCGGTTTCGCCCGCCAGGGACTGTAAGTCCCTGTCTAATAGCTAAAGTCCTCTGAAAGAGGACTATTGAAGTACTAATATTCTGTGTCAAATTTAAAACTCAGTAATAAATGTAAAATGGTTGATACGTACAGACATCTTACATAATTCCATAATTCGATATTTTTTCATTCAAAGTCCGTAATTTCCGATAGCATCTATGATATTTTGTCAACTCCCATGTGAAAAACATAACATTAACCTAAAAGCCGGAACCACTACCCAAGTTATTGTTTACACTCATAGTTGAACAATGAATTGAAACAAGTCTTATGGATTGGTTAATTCTCTGGGGAGTTGCTCAAGGTGCGGGTATTCTAGTTTACCCAATCTTAGAAAATTTAGCGAAGGAAGGAGCAAAGGACTTTGTTAAAGACTTCTTTAAGGATTCATTAAAAAAGGTCTTACTCAGAGAAAAAGACCCGCGTCAGGTTGCGACTGGTAAAGCGATTAAAGAATTTGTCCAGCAAATGCAGCAGCAATTAAAGTTTCGCTGCAAACTGTCCGATGCAGAAACTAAATTATATATTCAAGAAGTTAATAAATTTATTCGTGAAAAGTCGGTCAAGGAAATTCTCGGCAAAGCTTTTGATATTACTTACGAATCTTTAGAAGCAGAGAAACTGAAAGATACTTGGAATTACCATACGCTTAAACCTTTACCAAATAACTTTAACTGGGAAGGTGTCACCTAACAATATTTAATGAAATGCCAAGAAATACTTTCGGATGATAAAGATTTAAGAGCTATCCTTGATTCGCAAAATTTAGAAAATATTGAGAAAAACACCAAAGAAATCGCCGGAATTATTGCCCCTTTCGATTTAGAGTGCTATCAAGAAGCAATTCAAGAGACATACGGCAACCTGAAATTAGATAGTGTAGATACCGATGGTGCAGCTTATAATCG
>JANNFJ010001302.1:0-8258 GCA_031379725.1 Calothrix sp. OTE_75_metabat_31 | reverse complement strand
TTTTACCCCACACGCCAGTCGCTCATGGGGGAAACCCCCAAGACCGCGCTGGCTCCCCTTAATCCCCTCCCCGCGCTTCGTGGAGGGGAAAATCCGGTTACCTCCCCGCAAGCGGGGAGGGTTAGGGTGGGGTTCTTATGCAACTTCATATTAAATTGGTATAACCTACATTTAGTCAAAAGCGATAAATCATAACAATATTTAGACTTACTACTTCTTCCCCTCTTCCTCTGCGTACTCAGTGCCTCTGTGGTTAATATCTCTATCTTTACTTCTCACAAATTAGAATAAATGACAATATCACTTTTTATAAATCCTGCCATACTTGATCCTCTTCCGGTTTCAACCAATCTTTTACTAGAGAAGATTCGCTGAGTATAGTTGTTTCTATTTTTTATTGTAGGTGTTTAGCTTTAACGAATTGAACAAAATCAAGAATCTCAGTTAAAAGATATTCGGGGACTTGTTCAATTTCTTTAAGCAAAAAATCTTTTGTACTCATTTGAACTGTAAGTTTTTATATCTGTTCTACATTTTTTACTACAGAATTAACGATATACATCACTGCGGTGCCGTACCTTGGTTATTTCAATATTACGATTATCATCATCTATAGTATAAATTATTCGATAGTCACCAACACGAATTCGCCAAGAGTTTTGCTGTCCTTTCAATTTCTTGCAACCATCAGGACGAGGTTCAACAGCTAAACATTCTATTTTAGGTAAAACTCAACTAATTACTTCCTCTGGTAATGCTTCGAGTTCTTTTTGCGCTGAACGTCGATTCATAAACTATATACTCACTCACTTACCTTACCCTGCTGAAGTAACGATTGTTTTACCTCCGCAAGCGATACAGTCGGTTCTGTACTGCGAATACTTATAATCAAGCTATCGTAAATATCTTCCCAAATTTCACCATGCTGTTCAAAATCTAGTAATACTGCAATTTTTTTACCTTGTTCATCGATTAAAAATTGAACTGTTAAGGGTATTTCCAATTCTTCTTCTACCGCAGTCCAAAGTTCACTGTGTTCTTTCAAATCAATCAATACCGCAGTATTTTGTCCCAAAAAATTCTTTAAATATTGGACACCTGAAATTTGAGCTTTTTCTGAAACGCTAACCGATTCATCGTGACTTGCAATTAGTTGTTGCATATTGTTCCTCAAGTCAATAGCTTATTATCATAATTTTACAATTAAAATCCCAAATCAGCTTTTGCTAATTCCGCAGCAGCAAAAACTTCTTCATCACCTCTTTCCTCCCAAACAGGGTCGCCAATTTCGCGGTAGAATTGCTCATCATAGGGACGAGTCCTGACCACAACCGGCATCGGCACAGCGTGACCCAATATTAAAGCTTGCTGCTTAGAATCCAACTTTGCTAATACCGACCTTAACGCAGCACCACCTGATACACCTGTAAAAATAGCTTCAATATCTTTCTCATCGTTGAGCAACGCGGTAACACGAGTACCAATTTGGGACATAACCTCATTATCTATCCCCGATGGGCGTTGGTCTACGACAAGTAATGTTACGAAATATTTCCGCATTTCGCGGGCAATTGTGCCGAAAATAGTACTAGCAACAATCGCAGGGTCTAGAAATCGGTGTGCTTCTTCGATAGTAATAACTAACTGGTTAGGTTTATCAACAACATTACCACTTTGCAAGAATTTCTCAGCTTTCTGAACGTAATGCTGGTGAATGCGTCGGGTAATCATATTCGTTACCAACATATACGAAAGCATGTCGGATTGCGAACCAAACTCAATGACGATATTTTTACCTGCTTCCAAAGACTTGAGTATTTGCTGGACGTAGTTTTGCGGACAAGCTGAACGCATATACTTGAGATTCTCCAACCGCAGTAATTTACGTTGTAATGCGGTAATTGAACCTTGGTGACCGCGTTTTTCCTCGCAAAAGGTCTTGATTTCGTCATTTGTCATATTAATGAGTTGCAAAATCCAAGCTTTCCCAAATTCCGCACACAAAATATTGGCATTATCGAGACTTGCTTCGGAAAGTCCTAAATCTCGACTGCAAAGACGAATATCTTCGACTTCGATTTGGTCGTAACTCAGATATAACTCTTGGGCATTTTGCACACCACGACGTTTGGTTGAGGCAGGGTCGAGGGTGTATACTTCTACTCGGTCGGGAAATAATTGTTTCAGTCCTTTAACAGTGCTGTAAGTTTTACCTTCGCAGACAGCTTGCCAACCGTATTCTGAGTGCATATCAAAAATTAGATTGACACCAGCATTCTTTTTAACAATCCCTGCTAAAAGTAACCGAGTCAGGAACGATTTACCTGTACCCGATTTACCAAATATCCCGTTACTACGTTCCACAAACCGATCTAAATCGATACAGACGGGAACATCCATATCTAACGGTTTACCAATCGAGAAATTCTTGCGATGGATATCGTCTTCCCAACCAAAAACCCGACGAAAATCTTCTGCTGATGCTTCGTAAACTTGGCTAAAGTGAGTAGGAATCGTTTTTACTGGCAACAATTCCATTGTTGTACTGGTTTGGGGTTGAAATGAGGCTAAACCAGTTAATTTGGCAGGGACAAAAGGATTCGGTGAATTAACGTCTACATAGGTAAATTTTTCCTCGACTTCGGGAGTAAACATCAACATTGGTGCGAGGTTGATTGTCCCATAAGTCCCGCTACCTGCCAATACTTCGCGTAAAAAAGTATCTTCCCATGCAGGAGGATTTGCAATAATTCGCTGATTCGAGATGCCAAGTGCGACATCAGTTAGCATACAGAAAAAACGCGATCGCATACCTTGCACGACCAAAAATTTTCCCACCCGCATATCTTCTACCGATATATCGGGGTGCAATCGCACTTCGAGTCCACCTGTTAGCGAACCTTGAATAACTGAACCTAATGGTTGTCCCAATTCCGTTGAATTCATTAGCAAATATATAATTTATCTTATGTAGAATTCTAATTGGAATACAATAAAAAAGCTAACAAATTGGGTGAGTAGGGAGTGAAAAATAAATAAAATTAGCGGGGGTGGATTTAATAGTAATTTAGTGATTGGGGAGTAGGGAGTGGGAAATAAATAAAATTAGCAGGGGTAATAGCAGTTAGTTTTCATTATCGATCAAATATTTAGATAAACTTGCCCGTATAAGATTAAAAAATCAATTGAAATGTCGATAATTTTTCCTTCACCCACAAGACTAAGGGCGGGGGAACCCCGCCCCTACTTCCTAATCTATCTGAATCGATGTTGGTGTACCGCTGCTGTATCCACCACTGGGGAATGTTAGTGGTTTGCGGTATTGTGCATAAAGGCGATCGCGCCATGCAAAAAATGGTTCATAGGCGACATTGTATGCTAATTCGGGTACACCTTTTCCTTTGAGACCCGATGGTAAATTTAAATAATCACCGATGGGAAATTTCAGCAATATCGACAAACCCGCAACTGCAAAATCTGCTAATGTCGGTTCGTCTCCCGTCAAATAGGGACTATCCTGCAATATCAAACATAACGCTTCCAAATCTTGCTTTAAATCTGCGATCGCGCTTTTGATTGCTTCAGTACTGTAACCTACTCCCATCCCCACAACTTTAAACACATCGCTGGGTACTCCCTCTAACAAGCTTCTAAATACGTCGGGTGTGGTTGAAGGTAACAGCGACTTACGGAAACTTTGGTCTTGACTAATTGCCGCAAATAATGCTTTGCGACCTTTCATGCCGATTGACTCGTCTGCCCATTCTTCCATCATCAATGTTAACCCGCGTCGTTTCGTATCGCTCGGTATCAACGGACGTTCGGGATAATAAAGGTCGAGATACTTCGCAATTTCAGTAGAATCCGCAATGTATTTACTACCATCTTTAAGTATGGGGACTTGTCGCTGACCTGTCAATCGAACTAATTCGAGTTGCCCAATGCCTGGTGTTACCTCGATTTTACGGTAATCTAACTGTTTATAATCGAGAATAAATCGAACCTTTTCTGAGTACTGCGATAGTTCAAATTGGTATAATTCTAACATTTGATGTTTCCTAGCGTAAGTTTACTTATAGATTTTACAATTTTATCTTTATTTAACTTAATTTAAATTTATAATTAAATGTGATGCTAAATTTCACCCCTTCATAACCCATTCATTCCATGATGGTTATTTGAATCAACGTCAAAAATATTAGGTACAATTTTTCTAAATTTATTATGCAATTGCTTCCTTGAGCTTTTTTCCAGATAGGCGCGATGCTGATAATATTGCGAAACTATACTAGCCAAAGGTATCTTTTTTGACTTTATATTCGCAACAATTTAAAATGGTCTTGCAGTTGAGAGTTAGATTTAACCTACGGAATATGTTTGGTAAAATGAATGATAACTAATTTTGAACATCGCCAAGTGTAATATCATACTTTGTTATAAATAGAATTATTTCTATACTAGGATACTTGCAAAAAAGCAGCAATTGTATATTGAAAAAAAATACAGCAGTCAACAATCAAGCGAAATAAAATCGGATTTACCGAAGTTAGATTTTGTGCATAAAAAAATGTTATAACCCTTCTATGTAATGTGTGGAAAATTAAGCCAAACATAGTCTTATGAAGGTTAATAACAGCAATTTGCTGACCAACTTGGCTGGCATAGTGGGAGTGACGGGCATTAGTCTTTTAATGAATTTGCCTACGGGGGCACAAGAGAAGCTTAACCAGAGTCCTAGTGTTTTCGCGGAGACTCCCTTTAACCGCAGTCAGCGCGTGCTGGTCAACACACAGTATAGTCCCAGCGAACCCGCACTCGATGCAACCAAGCAAAATTCTCCCAAAAAGAGAAAACCTCAACCAGTCTCGCAAAATCGCGGACTAAATCCCTCTCCAAGTATTTTACAAGAGTGTCCTTACAATCGCAGTGCTTGCCCTGGTGGTTCTGGTAGTTCTACACCAGTAGCACCTCCAGAAACAGCACCAACCCCACCTGGAGGAGAAGTCGCACCACCTTCAACACCAACACCGGATGTATCTCCAACTCCATCGGTAACACCCATACCAGATGTATCTCCAACTCCATCGGTAACACCTACACCCGGAGATTCGACAACACCACGGGGAAGCAGCAGCAACAAAAATATAGTCGAAGTTGCACAAGCAAACGGTTCTTTTAAAACGCTCACCCAAGCATTAAAAGCAGCTGGATTGGTTGAAACTTTACAAGGTTCGGGACCTTTCACCGTATTTGCACCGACGGATGCAGCATTTGCCGAATTGCCTAAAGACGCAGTTAGAGATTTGCTCAAACCAGAAAACAAAGAAGTCTTGATGAAGATTTTGACTTACCACGTAGTATCTGGTCAGGTACTTTCCACTGATTTGAAATCTGGTGAAGTTAAAAGTTCCGAAGGTGGAGCAATTAGCGTTAAAGTTGACCCAACGACAGGTGTAACTGTAAACGATGCGAAAGTTGTTCAACCCGACATCAAAGCTAGCAATGGTGTAATTCACGTCATTGACAAAGTTATTTTGCCTCCTGATTTGTAAGCTAGGAGGTTGTTTGAAAAGTGGTTAACTGTGATTTTAGACACTTATTGATCCCCCTAAATCCCCCTTTTCAAGGGGGACTTAAATTCCGGTTCCCCCCTTAAAAAGGGGGGCTAGGGGGGATCTAGAACCTTTTGTTACCGACAAAAAGACTTTTAAAACATCCTCTAAGGACGGAGACAGTCTTTGTTTTCAAAGTCGAGAAAATTAGATTTTAGATAAAGCAATCCCGTTCAACTGAAAATTTGGACGGGATTTATTTTTGGAGATTTAGTCATTTTACACTCATTACAAATGAAACCCGGTTTTGAAGGGTTGATAAAAGCTAAAGTCAAAATCCATACTCCCAGTACTATATATTAAGCTTGCGGACAGTACTGTTTTTAATTTGGGTATTATTGGAAATATTTCTGCAACTTTTGCACTTCTTAGTTCTCCTGGCTATAACGTTGCTTCACTTACAATTCCTTTTATTTTTTTATCATGGATAGTTTTATTTGTTATATATTTTTTATATAAAGGTTCCTACAATCAAAAACGTATAAAATAAATACAACTTCTCCAACGCACTCAAGGAACGCAAGTGCCTACTCTTCAATCACATTCCTCTCGTTATCTTGCTTAACTTCCACTACCTTGACATCAAATCCTTCCCACTCGGCACTATAAAATCGCTAAAATTAAGCGAATCGCTGCTTTTACACAAGATGCCATGACTGCCATTACCATCAACTTTAATAACGTAGTTAAGCTTACAGACGAGCAATTTTATCGATTGTGTGGGGATAACCCCGAACTGAAATTTGAGCGTAATCAATGGGGGGAACTAATAGTAATGCCACCAACAGGGGGAGAAACAGGGAAACGCAATGCATCTGCGATCGCGGATTTTGTAGTTTGGAACCGTCAAACCCAACTAGGAGAAGTATTTGATTCTTCAACTTGTTTTAAACTCCCCAATGGTTCCGACCGTTCCCCCGATGTATCATGGATACAAATAGACAGATGGAATGCACTTACACCTTCTCAACGAGAAAAATTTCCTCCCATTGCCCCTGACTTCGTGTTGGAGTTAATGTCTCCATCCGATAGTTTGAGTGAAACTCAAGCTAAAATGCGCGAATATATGTCAGCAAAAGTCCGATTGGGTTGGTTAATAGATAGAAAAAATCGTCGTGTAGAAATCTATCGCTTGGGGCAAGAAGTAGAAATTTTGGATTCCCCTGCGACATTATCAGGAGAAGATGTGCTACCAGGGTTTGTTTTAGATATGGGTTTTGTGTGGTAACAAAGGTAATTAAATACTAAAACTAATAAATCTTCTGTAGATTCGTTTCTTAATTTTAATCCTTCTATAACAGCATTTATACAAAACTCATGGTTCTTAAATTTTTCGCATTAGCATTAATTTCTAATTGAGTTACTTTACTTGTAACTAATAAATTATTATCAAAAATCTTGTCCATTTTAAATTTATAATCTGGTGCTACAAAAATAGGAAAATTATAGGCATCTTCCAGTTTTTTTCCTACATCAAAACACAACAAATCAATTTTACTTTTAAATTTACAATCAGCGACAATACATAGGTTAAGAAGAATTGTTGTCTCAGTTTCATCAATTTTAAATGAAGATTGTTTATTTGCAACAATATCTATCTGCCTACCTTTGCTTGTTTCTAAATCACTATAAAAATGTTCATATGCACTGTATCCAAAATTTTTGAAATCATTTAAAGCTTTAAGTTCAAGAATTGTTCCCTCTTGCTCAATAACGTCTGATAATCTTTGTATGATATTTTGATTATTAGAATTGAAGTAGTAGTCTATATAGCTTTCGCTTTTCAGATGTTCTTTATTTTGTTTGAGTTTTTTTAACTCGTTTTCTAGTTGAGTTACTTTCTTTTCTAAAGATATTATTTTTTGCTGAAAGGCTTCTGACATTTGACAACCTAATATTAGTTTATGTTTGAAATAATAAACTATGAATAGCTAAATTTACAGTTTAATTTATACAAATCGGTGTCAGAGGCATCAGCTTTAACTTGAACTAGCCTTAGCTTGGAACGGGCAAGGATGCCCATTCCACAGGATGGTTAATTTAAAATAAAATATAGAACTTGAGGAAAAACTTAAGCACCATTCACATGACCAAACTGTCTTGGTAAAACAAGAAATTAATTACAAGTGAACAATAATTGAATCACGACTAATTTCAATATACGAATGATTTTCAAGTAATTCTACCAAGGATTGTAAATTAGCTGCGAATAATGCTTCTAATTCTGAGTTACGAATATTACCTGTTGTTACAAGTAGTAGTTTATAAGGCTTTTGAGTTGTTAAAAAAGAATTTAAAAAATCAGAATCCTTTGTAATTACTATACGAGCATCTCTGATTGATACCGCATTAATTTCTATATCAGGTGTAGTATTTCTATTGGGTAAATCGAGTGTATGTATCGTATCATAACCCGCAGATTCAAGGAATCGTGCGAGTCTAACAGGTAATTGGGCATCAACCAGAAATTTCATGAGGCAATTTTGTGTATACTCTTAACTTGGCTAAGGCGCACAGCAAATTGCAGAGCAGCAAAAATATCTTCTTGCTCCAAATCTTCGTAATCTGCTAGGATTTCGTCAACTGTCATGCCGGCGCTAAGTAGTTCCAAAATAAATTCTACAGGATAACGGAGTCCTCTAATAC
>JANNFJ010001300.1:0-2825 GCA_031379725.1 Calothrix sp. OTE_75_metabat_31 | reverse complement strand
TAGAAGCACGAATTCGTGCATTGCTGCGTCGCAAACCCACAACCATATCCCCCATATTAGAATGGGGCAATCTCCACTTAAACCTGAGTCAATGCGAAGTCACATATAGTGGTGTCACGCTAAATTTGACACCCAAAGAATATGCTTTAATCGAGCTATTCATGCAAAATCCCCAAAAAATCTACAGTCAAAGCAGTATTCTCAACCAGTTATGGTCATTGGAAGACGAACCCCCCAGTGGAGATACAATTAGGGCATTAATTAAGCGATCGCGTCAAAAATTCAAAACTGTCGATGCTGCCGATATTATCGAAACTGTCTATGGTTTAGGCTATCGTCTCAATCCGGCTTTTCAAAAAACCCAACCATCAAGTAAAATACCACAACCTTTGGTAGTTACTGCTACTGCTTCTGACCCCTTACCAAAACCAGAGAACGAAGTCACCACACCTCCCGATGCAAAAATCATGGTGCTGGATGATGACCAATTAATCTTACGCTTTTTACAAACATTATTACAGCCTTGGGGACTCCAAGTCATCACCCTTGACAACCCGGAACAATTTTGGTCGCAACTCGAAGTAATTACACCCGACTTACTCATCCTTGATGTGCAAATGCCCGATATTGACGGGATAGAATTGTGTAAAAATTTACGCAATAACTCCCGTTGGGCACCTTTACCAATTGTATTTCTCACCGGACAACGCGATACTGAAACAATCCAAAATATCTTTGCTGCTGGTGCCGACGATTACATAAGTAAACCCATAGTGGCACCCGAATTAATCACCCGCATTTTCAATCGGTTAGAACGCACTCGCTTACTACGTGAATATGCTGAAAAAGATTCGCTAACTAACTTACCTAATCGTCACCGTTCATCCCAAGACTTCGACAGGCTAATACATTTAGCTTCCCAATATCAACAGCCTTTTTGTCTGGCTGTATTGACGCTTGATAATTTACCACAAATAAACCGTAATTACGGACATCGACTTGGTGACCAAATACTACGTAAACTAGCTCAAATTTTACGCCAAGAACTGCGTAATGAAGATATTATCTCGCGTTGGGATGGTGCAGAATTTATCATTGGTATGTACGGAATTACACGCAGTGAGGGTGTGGAATGGTTAGCGCAGGTGCTGGAAGTCTTACGAAATATCGACTTTACTATTAACAATACTGAATTTGTAAATGTCACATTTAGTGCGGGAGTAACGCAATATCCAGAGGATGCGAAAGACTTACAAGCACTTTATCAAACTGCTGGGGAAACTTTGGAAAAAGCGAAAGATTTGGAAGGTAACTGCGTATTACCAGCAACTTGGAAAAATCGAGCATCGCAATTTCCTTTGATGGATGTAATTTTGATACATGAAGATTCACCATTTGCGACTTTGGTTATGGGTGCATTATCGACACGAGGTTATCATGCCCATTGGTTAAAAGATGGAAAAACAGCTTTAGATATTCTGGCAGGAAATAAACCTTCTTTACATGCCAAAGTGATTTTAGTTCAAGAAAGTTTACCTTTACTCAGCGGCATGGAATTACTTAAACATTTCAAACGTGAGAAAATTACACAGCGTGCAAAAGTGGTCTGGTTATGCGACCAAGCAGGTGAAGTTGAAAAAGCTAAGAATTTGGGATGCGTTGACTATATTGATGTACCTTGTAATATTTCCGCTTTTATGCTGCGTCTGCGTCAAATTTTGAAAAGTTAACGTAGTGGTCTATCTCAATTGCTGGAGTATATCCTTAAAACTTATAAAGCTGGTAATGATGAAGTACCTCGGCTGAGTCAGCAAGTGATTTACTCGGTTAAACATCACTTTGGTTACTAATAGAAGAACGTCTTTTTTGTTCGCATTTCGATTGGTAACGTTCGTAGCGAACACTATCGGCTTCTTCTTTAGTTGAGTATCAAACGGATTTAATATTAATCGGAGATAAGCTAAAGCATCTGTCGATTAACTAATTATTTGTCATTCTAACATAATAATGTCGTCCAATTATTTATAGCTGTAATTCTTGTTTAGCAAGTATTATAGCCTTTTTTATTGGTCAGGGTGTCTTCGTGGATTTTAACTAATTAAATGTCGCTTTGCGGAATATTAACATTTTAACTGTCGTTTTTGCAAAAAGCAAAGTTCCAAAATTTGCTCCCAAGCATAACAAAATAATTGTCGTTTTTCAGAATCAGGTCGCTTATAAAAAATTAAATGTCGCTTTTTAAAGCAAAGTGGTATTATTTTTATTGAGAGATAATACTTTAGTACTAAATATTACATGATTTTACTGAAGTCTCGTTCTCTTTATTTGTAAGGTCAGCGCACGCAAAAGCGATTAAATATCAACGTCAGCTTGAGTGTAAGCTTTGCTTATGCACGAAATGGTGCTTTAAATATTCCCAAACCAAGGATTGTAAGTAATGGAGTTTCTTTATGGGTGAAACGCTAAACTCCGATGAGATTAATATATCCTCAGCTTTTGTTAGCTCAGACAAGCTAGAGGATATTTCGGAGAGTGATGAAACAGAAAATAAAAATACGATTGTCACGGAACTCTCAGCAGAAGCCAAGTTGAGAATGGAGGTACTGCAAAGCCTAATTGAGCCGTGCGATCGCAAAACTTACGGAGTAAAGCTACGCCGTGCAGCCGAGGAACTGGGTAAGACGGTTCGGACTGTACAGCGATTAGTTAAAAAGTATCAAGAAGAAGGTTTATCTGCCATAACAGAAGCTGAAAGGTCGGATAAAGGTGACTACCGCATCGACAAAGAATGGCACGAGTTCATCGTTAAAACTTATAAAGAAGGC
>JANNFJ010001282.1:0-8194 GCA_031379725.1 Calothrix sp. OTE_75_metabat_31 | reverse complement strand
GCATTATGGAAGGGAAAAGGAGAAAGGGTGATAGATAATAAGGCTTTTACTCCCGTAGAGGCGCAAGGACTTGCGCCTCTACTCCCCCAACTCTGCATAATTGCAATTTCCGTAATTTCAATTCTGACGCTATGTCAATATATCTTTGGGCTTGATTTTGGCATCGACGAATTAGTATTTCGTGATTTGCCGATATCACCAGCAACAACGTATCCCGGTAGAATGGGTCTGAATACTGCGATTAATTGGTTGTTGATTAGTGCTGCATTGTGGATGCGAAGGGAAAGGGGTAACAGAAGTGTTAGGTCAAGAACCGAACAGAATCGAAGCAATAATTTCCAAGCTTCCCAAAATTCCTTAGATGGGCAGGGGAACCAATACAAGCAGGGGAATAATGTCCCTACGTACTCGGAATATGGGCAGAGGAACCCTGCCCCTACGTATTTGTCTCAAATTTTGGTTCTGGTGGCATTATTTATTTCTTTCCAAGCTTTGGTTGGTTATGTCTACGGGGTGAAGATTTTTTATCAATTCAATATTTATACTACCTCTATGGCGGTACATACTGCCTTAACATTCGGGGTGCTATGTTTGGGAATATTGTACAGCCAACCTCATCGCGGGCTTATGGCAACTGTAAATAGCGACCTTAATGGTGGTATCGTAGCACGACGTTTGATACCAGTGGTGATATTTTTACCTCTAATTTTGGGTTTTTTAGTTATTCAAGGTGAAAAAGCAGGTTATTACGACTTTTCTTTTGCAATATCCTTGATGACGATTTCGCTTAGTGCAATATTTTTGGTTGTAATTTGGCGAAATGCCGGATTTTTGAATCGGTTAGATAAAAAACGGCAACGTGCTGAAATTGCTTTGCGTGAAAGTGAGATGCATTTTCGCAGCTTGGCTGAAACTATCGATGATGTATTCTGGATATTAGAACCCCGAAATCAACGTTTCGTTTATGTCAGTCCTGCTTATGCAGCAATTTGGGGACGTAGCGCTGAAAGTTTGAATTTAGATTTTAATGAGTGGATGGAAGCTATCCACCCTAAAGATAAGGAAAGAGTAAAAACGACTTTCTACGAAAACATATACAAAGGTACATACGAAGCAGAATATCGCGTTGTGCGTCCCGATGGTACGATTCGATGGGTACGCGATCGCGGTTTTCCAATCATTGACAGCAATGGGGAAATTGGAGATAGATGTTGCGGTGCTGTTTATGATATTACTGCACGCAAAGAAGCTGACGAAGCATTGCAAGAACGTGAAGAAATGCTACGTCTGGCTTTAGAATTATCGAATGCTGGTGTGTACGATTGGGATGCAGCGAGTAATAAAGTTAAATGGTCGCCAGAATATTATCGTCTATTTGGTATTGACGAAAGCGTTGAAGCAAATTACCAAACTTGGATAGAAAGCATTCACCCCGAAGATACACAAAGGGTACAAGCTGAAGTTCAAACCATGTTAGAACAGCATGGTGATTTAGATATAATTTACCGTATTGCCCATCCCGTTAATGGGGAACGTTGGATTAATGGACGCGGCAGAGCTTACTATAACGAACATGGGGAAGCTGTGCGAATATTGGGACTTTGTTTAGATACAACCCAACGCAAACAAGCCGAAATTGCTTTGCGCGAAAGTCAAACCCGTTTGCAACGTTCCCTCGAAGCTTCCAATACCTTTTTGTGGGAACGCAATTTAAGCAACGATGAAATGACCTTCGTCAATGCCACAGTTGACCCTACAGTACCCTTAATTCTCAGCTTTGAAGAAACCTTAATGTCGGTACACCCCGACGACCGTGCAGCAGTTCGAGATGCTTTTAACTCCGGAATTTTAACTAGAAGCACGTTTGAAACCGAACACCGAATTAATTTTTCACCACCCGAAACCGCCCAAGAACAGCCACAATGGCGCTGGATGGTAGTACGCGGTCGGGTAATATGCGATACTAATGGCAATCCCGTGACTATTATGGGTGCAAGCCTCGATATCCACGAACGCAAACAAATACAACTCGCTTTAACACAAAGTGAGCAGCGTTTCAAGTTTTTAACCGATGCGATTCCCAATTTAGTTTGGGCAGTAACTCCAGAAAATGAATTGCGATTTGCCAATCAAAGATGGGTTGAATATTGCGGTATTAGCTATGAAGAAGCTCAAGCCGATAATTGGTCTATAGTCCCTGCCGAAGACTTGACCAGATGTAATGAACTTTGGCTGAACTCGGTCAATACAGGTCAAACTTACGAAGCCGAAATACGGATGCGAAGGATAGATGGAGAATATCGCTGGCACTTAGTTCGATCTGTGCCGATGCGTGATGAAACTGGGCAAATTGTCGAGTGGATTGGTACAAACACTGATATACATGATGCGAAAGAATATCAAGTCAGGATGTCCGAAAGCGAATATCGTTATCGGCAACTTGTCGAAAATATCCCTCAACTCGTTTGGTTATCGAGTCCCGACGGCAGTGTTGAATACCTTAACCAACGCTGGATAAATTACACCGGGATTCAACTCGAAGATACCCGAAGTTGGGAATGGCAGCGCAAAGTTATCCACCCCGACGACCAGAACGAAACTTTGGAGAAATGGAGAAATGCTCTAGCATCCGCAAACCCGATGGAGGACGTGCAATATCGTTTAAAAAGCCACGATGGCAGTTACCGTTGGTATCTGGTTAAAGCTTTGCCACTGCAAGATTCACATGGGGATATTACAGGCTGGCTAGGTACTTGCACTGGTATAGATGACCGAATTAAAGCTGAAGAAGCATTGCGGCAGAAGGAACAGCGATTAAGGCTGTTTGTTGAATCGGATGCAATGGGTATCTTATTTGCAAGTTTTAACGGCGAACTTTACGAAGCCAATGACGCATTTTTACGAATGATTGGTTACACAAGAGAGGAATTAGAAAACGGTGAACTCGATTGGAAAAATTTAACCCCACCCGAATATTTGCCGCTAGATGAAGCCGGTATTGCCGAAGCAAAGGATCGGGGAATTTGTACCGCTTATGAAAAAGAGTATATCCGTAAAGATGGTTCGCGTGTCTGGATACTAATTGGCTACACCTTTGTTGAGGAAGAAAGACAGGGTGCTGTAGTGTTTATTTTAGACATAACTGCTCGCAAACGTGCCGAACGAGAGCGCGATCGCTTCTTTGATTTATCGATTGATATGCTTTGTATTGCTGGGATGGACGGATATTTCAAACGCATCAACCCAGCTTTTGAGAAAATCCTTGGTTATACCAAAACCGAACTATTTTCTCAACCATTTGTTGACTTTGTACATCCCGACGACCGAGAAAAAACTTTCTTAGAAGCCGAAAAGTTAGCAGATGGGACAATTGTTACTAACTTCGAGAATCGCTATCGCTGTAAAGATGGTTCTTATAAATGGCTAATGTGGAATACAATCCCCATCTTAGAGGAAGGGTTGCTCTATGGAGTAGCACATGACGTTACTGGACGCAAGCAAACCGAAATCGCCCTGCGAGAAAGCCAGTCAATGTTAAGGTTATTTTTCGAGTCCGACGTATTAGGGATATTTGCAGCCAATATATACGGTGAAATTACCGAAACAAATGATGCATTTCTGAAATTAATGGGCTATAGCCGCGACGACTTTGCAGCCGGACTAGTAAGATGGGACAGCATTACACCATCCGAGTATTTACCACAGGATATGGTATCAATTGCCGAAGCTCAAGAGTTGGGAATGTGCGCTCCTTACGAAAAGGAATTTATCTGTAAAGATGGCAGTCGCAAAGCTGTAATTATTGGTTTTAATATTGAGAGCGATCGCAAAGAAAAAGGAGTCGTGTTTGCACTCGATATAAGCGATCGCAAACGGGCAGAAGCGCAAATTATCGAACTCAACAGTACCCTCGAAGAACGAGTTAAGCAACGTACAGCACAACTCGAAGCTGCCAACAAAGAACTCGAATCATTTTCATATTCAGTATCCCACGATTTACGGGCCCCATTGCGGCATATCACAGGCTTTGTCGATATGTTGCAAAAACGTCTAGCTAAAACCGAATTAGACGAAACCAGCCAACGTTACATTAATACCATCAGTGAATCCACCAAACAAGCAGGTAAATTAATCGATGACCTACTAGCATTTTCCCGCATGGGACGCACGCAAATGCGTCTCAATATGATCGACATGAATTTATTAGTTCAAGAAGTACGACGTGACATCACCCCCGATACTCGCAACCGGGATATCAACTGGCACATTGAACCCTTACCCAACATTCCCGGTGATGCATCAATGTTGCGGTTAGTATTGCGTAACTTATTAGAAAATGCCCTTAAATATAGTGGTACTCGTGAAGTTACCGAAATCAGTATTGGAGTCGAGGAAGTAGAGAAAGAGGGAGTAGTTTTTTACGTCAAAGATAACGGAATTGGATTTGATATGCGGTATGTTCATAAATTGTTTGGCGTATTTCAACGCTTGCACAGCGACCCCCGATTTGAAGGCACCGGGGTAGGTTTAGCCAATGTCCAACGCATCATCCACCGACATGGAGGACGAGTTTGGGCAGAAAGTGAAATCGAAAACGGAGCGACTTTTTATTTTGCGTTGCCAAAGGAGATAGAAACAAAGGTTGGAGAGTAAAGAATATCAAATGGATCTCAAACGTATTCTCCTGGTTGAAGACAGCATTAATGATGTTGAATTAATCCTGACTGCCCTGGCAGATAACCATCTCGGTAATGAAGTCGTCGTCGTCCGTGATGGCGAACAAGCTTTAGACTATATGTACCGTCGCGGTATGTATCGGTTGCGATACGAAGGCAATCCAGTCGTTGTCCTACTCGACCTAAAGTTGCCGAAAGTCGATGGTATCGAAGTATTAACGGAAATTAAATCCAACTCATCAATGCGGACAGTCCCAATTGTCATCTTGACCTCTTCACGGGAAGAACAAGATTTGGCAAAATGTTACGAGTTAGGAACTAATGCTTATGTAGTCAAACCCATCGATTTTCATGAGTTTGTCGATGTAATTCGAGGGTTAGGATTATTTTGGGCAATTATCAACGAACCACCTCCAGGTTCCCTACCACCTGCACGCAGCTTTCAAGGAATTGATGGATAACTAATGGAAATATTATGTCAGCGTTAAAGTTTCTCCTGCTCGAAGACAGTTTACTCGATATCGAACTCATCGAAGCCCTACTGGCTGAGAGCGATATTAAGTGTCAATTAACATCAGTAAAGGCACAGCCTGAATTTGAGTCAGCACTTGAGCAAGGGGGCTTTGACCTGATTCTTTCCGATTATTCCTTACCAGGGTTCGACGGAATCGCTGCCTTAGATATTGCCCAAGCAAACTGTCCAGATGTACCGTTTATTTTTGTGACGGCAACAATGGGAGAAGAAGTAGCAATCGAGACACTTAAACGCGGTGCGATAGACTACGTACTCAAACAACGCCTCGAACGCTTAGTGCCAGCAGTCGAGCGGGCATTGCGCGAAGCCGAGGAACGCCGCGCCCGTAAGCAGGCGGAGTCAGAACTATACCGCCAAGAGCAAGAGTATCGCGCCCTGGTCGAAAATTCTCCTGATATCATCATTCGGTTTGACAAAAATTACGTGACCCTTTACGTATGTCCCGCAGTGACTGAAGTAACAGGGAAACCAGTCGAATACTTTTTAGGTAAAACTCCCGCCGAACACGGTTATCCAGAAGAGGTTCATACATATTGGATGGAGGAGATGCGGCAGTTGCTAGAGCAGAAACAGGGACGGCTTTTCCAATTTAAATTCGATACTTTGGATGGAACGCGGTTTTATGACGTGCGGATGGTTCCTGAACTTGCGACTGACGGCTCTATTGAAACAATACTAGCTGTTCTGCGTGATATTACTGAGGCAAGAAAAGCCGAAGACAAACTGCGGCAGCAAAAAGAAGAACTCGAACAACTCAACCGCGTCAAAGATGAGTTTCTAGCAGTGCTATCGCACGAACTGCGATCGCCCCTCAACGCCATCCTGGGCTGGTCACGAATATTACGCAGCCGTCCAGTTGATGCCGTAACCCAAGAGCGTGCCCTCGAAACCATTGAGCGCAATGCGAAACTGCAAACACAACTCATCGAAGACCTGCTCGACGTTTCCCGCATCATACGCGGCAAATTGTCGCTACGTCCCCAAAAAACTGACCTAGTGCCCGCAATCGAAGCCGCAATTGATACCATGCGTCTCGCTGCCGAAGCCAAACAACTCGACTTTAGATTTTTCATTAATGAGGGAGTAGGGGCGCAAGGCCTTGCGCTCCTACTGGAATTGGGAGTAGGGAGAAACAATAAAGAATACATTTATACTTCCGCCTCTCCCACTCTCCCCACCTCCCCACTCCCGACTCCCCACTCCCCCTTTCTCGTACTAGGTGACCCCAATCGCTTGCAACAAATAGTTTGGAATCTCCTCTCGAACGCGATTAAATTTACTCCATCGGGTGGGAAGGTTGAAGTATTGCTTGAACGAGTAGGGGAAGATAATGAATGTACTTATAATTCTTCCATTCCCGACTCGATAACGGGCGGGGGAACCCCGCCCCTACATGCCTCAAATTATGCCCAAATCACGATCAATGATACGGGGATGGGTATCCGAAGTGACTTTCTGGCTTACGTATTTGAATCATTTCGTCAGGCAGATGGTTCAACGACACGTAAATATGGCGGTTTAGGATTAGGGCTAGCAATAGTTCGCCACCTCGTCGAACTTCACGGCGGTTACGTTTGTGCCAGTAGTCCTGGTGAAGGACAAGGTGCAACATTTGTTGTTCAAATACCTCTATTAAAAAACCCAGTGCTTAAAGTGCAAAACTCAGAATCCAAATTCTCGCCCTGTGCATTCAACGTCGAAGACTCAGAAAGCACAGAAAATTTAGAATTATCTGGCGTGCGTATTTTAGTAGTAGACGATGATACCGACTCACGCGATTTTTTAGATTTTGCGCTACTGGATGCCGGGGCAGAAACAACAGCAGTAGATTCAGCTGCCGCAGCCTTCGAGGCACTATCATCATCACAATTTCATGTTTTAGTTAGCGATATTGGGATGCCCCACGAAGATGGTTACAGTTTAATTCAACGCATCCGCAAACTATCCGCCCAAGAAGGTGGAACAATTCCAGCTATAGCCCTAACAGCTTATGCCAGCGATGCCGACCGAAACGCTGCGATCGCAGCCGGCTTCCAAAACCATCTTCCCAAACCAATCGCACCCGATGATTTAGTAAATGCGATTGTTGAGTTAATAAGGGAGTAGGGAGAGGGGACAAGGGGGATGGGGACAAGGGGGACAAGGGGGATAAGGCGGACAAGGGGGACAAGAGGAAAATATTTCTCCCTTGTCTCCCCCCTCTCCCTTGTCTCCCTCTCTCCCTTGTCTCCCCCACTCCCCACTCCCTCAAATTTAAGCAATACTGGTAAATGTTGGTTGAGAAACATTATAAAGAAATGGAAGTTCGAGCGACGGATACCTCACTCTTAGAGTGGGCAGGAGATGGTTTAGCGATCGCATTATTTGAAGATGCTACAGAATTAACTGGTGACTTGGCGGCTTTAGACCAAAAATTTGCTGGATTATTAAAAGAATTAATCGCTGAAGAAGAATTTAAAGGTAAATTAGGTAGCACCACTTTTACTCGCGTTGGTGCTGGGAATAATGTACGTAAAATTATACTAGTCGGCTTAGGTAAAACTGATGCCCTGAAAGTCGAAACTCTACGCCGTGCGGCTGCTAGCGTTGCCCGTTTGGCAAAGAAACAAAAGTGCAAAACCCTTGGTATTAATCTACCTGTAGCCAAGAATGACCCTGTAACGAGCGCTCAAGCTGTTGCTGAAGGGGTACAGTTAGCACTTTACCAAGACAACCGCTTTAAGTCGGAACCTGAAGAAAAACCGACACAGATTAACTCAGTAGATATACTAGGATACGGCAAGCAAGAAGCAGCCGTAAGCCTTGCGAATCATATTTATTCGGGTGTAGCCTTAGCACGGCAATTGGTCGCAGCACCAGCAAACGCGGTAACACCAGTAACTATGGCCGAAACTGCACAAGCGATCGCAGCTGACCACGGTTTGCATTTGTCGATATTAGAACAAGCCGACTGCGAAAAACTCGGCATGGGCGCGTTTTTGGG
>JANNFJ010001275.1:0-3797 GCA_031379725.1 Calothrix sp. OTE_75_metabat_31 | reverse complement strand
CGCCCTTGGCGTTAAGCTTCGCTTATCGCACGGACATTCGTGGCCTCGAAGAAGTCCACATCGTTATTATATAACGATACCGCGCAACCCCGCAAAATTAATGACATGAAGCACTAGTAGTTCATGTCATAAGTTCTGAGGGGTTCAAAAATATTTCGTAGTATTATATTAAAGCGAGCAAGATGCTCGCACTACCCATCAGAATTAATGACATGAACTACTAGTAGTCCATGTCATAAGTTTTGATGGTATATATTATTGTCCGTAGGTTAGGCGTCCCGCCTGACCGGACTGCACAGGCGAGACGCCTATGCTACGACCCATCAGAATTAATGACATGGAGTACTAGTTGCCAGAACACAATATCTATATCAAAATCAAACTCCCCACGAACATGCGGCAATATCCGCACTACCCAAATGTGGCGTGCAGATGTTGCTTGTGGGTTGGAAGCGAATACCGCAGCCAGCAAACAATATCTCAATGTTTGCTGCTAGCATTCAAAGAAGCTATCCACCTTACAGGCAGAATTAATATTTAAATTATCTATAATTTAAAATTTACTTAACCTGTGCTATCAGGTTTAAAGCACTATTGAAAGCAAACTCAACTGCTTTCGACTGACTTGGTAATAATGCTTGCCAAATTCGGTAATCGTTACATTCCAAAATTAAATTCGCCATTCCATCTATACTAACTTGATTGAGAATATCGTATTGGGCAGATTCAAAATCGTAAACTGTCCCACCAGTTTCTAAAATTTGAGCGCCGACTCGAATAAATTGCTGCAAAACAACTTGTGCATACTCTTTCCCAGCTGCTTCAGTAAATATAGACGAACTTTGTAATGCTCGAAATTCTTCTAAAAGTAAACTCGCAATTAGTTTACCTTCGATATTATTCCAATTGCTAGGAAGTTCAACATTTAAATAGTCACTTTCTTGATGCTGATACTGAAGATACTGTTCGATATCTACTGTTTCTTGGAGTAACTTTTCACCAGCTAATAATTCATAGAGTGGTGTAATGCTTGTATTAACTGCTGGTTCGCGGAATATTTTTTCTTGACCCTCCGGACATTCATATACCAGGTAAGTCCAAATACCAGGATTATCTACATCCGGTCTATTCGCTTGATAAAACGTAATCGTCCCATCTTCTTCACATGCGTAAAAATCATTGATGATGTCGATAAAATCACATCCGCGAATACTGATGGATTCCATTACTTTTCTCAATACGCCGGTTATGTGGTGCGGTTGAGTTTCAACTTGAATGTACCGTTTAAAACTGCTTACAAAACTGTGTACGCGAATCGCCATTAGTTTATCCTCTTGAATTTATCGTACTGTTTCGTAGATGCACCTGATTGACAGCAAGAGGGAAGTCACGGAACACAAAACATGACACTTATTAATTACCCTTGTGCGGTGCTAACTTATAAGCGGCAATGCAATTGTACCAATCAAGAATAGTAACGAAATTGTTACCAAAAGAACAATAAATATTGGACTTGCTGAACTTAGCTAACCTATCTTTGTTCTAACTTAAATGTCTTGTTTTGGTGCAATGTTTTTGTTATATAACTCCAAATTCGCTGTTGCTTTAAAACACCATCAAAGTCACATTTTTTTAAGTCGCATACTGTCTAATTACATCTTCCTTTAGGGGTATTTTTAATTTTTTCCTCAAGGTATTAGATTGTAAGAGTCAGTTGATGAATTGTATTCGTTAACACAAAACACTTGTATGCTTGTTAAATCAACCGATCTGATTGGTTCGTTTTTAGTATTCCCAAAAATATATCGAAGATAACAATTGTGTAAAAAAAAATATTTATTTTCCTAAAATCCTTGTCATATAAGGCATTACACTGTTGTTTGTTGCTCCTACGGTTAAGACAAAGCTTAACCTTGCTTGTTTTGAGTAGTTAATCCCCAAATTTAATAACATATTTGATAAATTTGACTTGACTTTTGCTTATACAACTGCTTCTAGCCGAGCGTTATACAGAAGACCATCTTTAAAATTTGATAAAAATGCACCAATTTGAAAAATGCGTCCTTTCGAGAAGATCAACATTTTAAATACAGTTACCTAACGATGTACAGAGGGGTCACACCATCCATTTGAGCTTCGGATACAAAATCAATTCAAAATGAACGAACGCCAAAAATTGAGCAAATATTAAAGAGAATAAATATACATTTTCCTCTTCAATTGTTTGCCTCTATCCCCAGTTTCGCTTCGGAGTTTAAAGATATTGTGGTCTAAATGACAACTAACTCAAAAATTGTCAAAAGTTTTTTTCTTAAAACTAATTTTTTTTTGATGCCCTTAAAAATACTCAAGTTAATTTATTTTTTTTTGCAAAATTAATTGCACAAAAAACAATCAAGTTCAATTGAAGCTATCAATTATAACTTGATAAACTAACTTGGTACATCCCTATACTAAAAATGATTTAGGATAAGTTTTCTGCGGGACTTATCATTATAGCGAATACAATCTAAATTGACACAACATGCCCAAAAAAATATTTATAGATGTTACTGCTTAGTGTAGAGATGCATCTCTACACTAAGCTTTTGGCTCTGAGGATTTTAAGCCCATAATGCATTATACAAAATAATAGTCGTAATTAAGGTTCCGATCGGGGCACGGCAGTGCCAATGCCCCTACGGTAAACACAAAAACTGCATGATAATTTTTGGATAATTTCGTGCAAAGTCAACAGCCTACCTCTACACACTCACACCCCCATTATCCGATTTTTTCTAGAACTGCTTGAGCTGATATATCACCTATTTTGCCTGTGGGTGATTTAATTGCCAGAAACTTATCATTTTTGGGCAGTAATTGCGCTGGTTCCGTAGAACCAAACAAAGCAATGGTATAGGTTTGAACTGCGACACTCAGATGCATAGGGGCACTATCAGTACACAGCATCAAGTCTGCACCTGC
Source organism: Calothrix sp. OTE_75_metabat_31 (assembly GCA_031379725.1). Lineage (GTDB taxonomy): Bacteria > Cyanobacteriota > Cyanobacteriia > Cyanobacteriales > Nostocaceae > JANNFJ01. Next base: position 833 of record JANNFJ010001275.1, on the reverse strand, counting down.
AATCATCGCAGTTAATTTGCCGATATTATCGGGAGAAGTAACTTTAATGATATTGGGTGCGGACTCTTGCAGGGTACTAACAAAATTATCGTCATCCAATCCTTGGACGACGACAATAGGCATATTGGGCTGTGTCGTTTGAAAACCTTGGATAATATGCTGCCAACTATGGATTGGGTAAATAGTATCCAGTTGCTTGATTTTAGATAGCTGGCTTGAACCGTTATGAATCAAAATGTATCCATCTTTAACCCCAAGTCGCTTTTGTTCGTTAATTGACCAGTCAATATCGGCTTTAGGGACGCTAACTGCTAATTCCGGACAGGGGGATTTAATACCTAAACCTTTGAGAAGGTCATGGTACATGGAAGCTGCATACTGCTGGCTATTTTGGGGTATTGATGCGGTCAGAAAACCCGATCCTTTTCCTTGGAAACCAACACGGGCAGGAATTCCAGTCAACCACAGAAATAGACCAATCGACCAGCTTTGGTACTGGGTAATGGCGACATCGTACTCGCGATCGCGGATAGTGCCTACCAAATTACCCCAGTCTGCTAAACTATTTCGGTCTTGAAAATCAAACGCGAGTGTTTCCGAAACTGACTTACTGAGTCGGTAAGCAGCTTTTGAACTCGGTTCGGTGACAACATCGATTTGCGCGTTAGGGTAATAGCGCTGGAGGCTATCAATAGTCGGGAAGAAGAGAATTTGGTCGCTAATTCCGCCGCTTACTAAGGCTATTACTCGCATAATTTATTTTTACTCTTAACGCTCTTTATTTTAGGGGACTATTGGGGGGAAGGGAAACGGGGGAAAGGGGGAAAAGGGAG
>JANNFJ010001245.1:0-10402 GCA_031379725.1 Calothrix sp. OTE_75_metabat_31 | reverse complement strand
AGATTATCGCAGTTTCAATTGGTAATTTGATTCTTAAAGCGAGATTATTCAAGTTGTAAAATTTGAGATATCCCGGTTGGAGAATATCTAGAAACCATACCAACAAAGTAAATACGAAGCAAATTTTTACTGACATTACTCTAGTTGTCGAAATACTGGCATGGCGAATGATGGTACTTTTTCGGGCACGACTTCAATCTTTTTCCCCGAAGCATAACCGGGTCCGGTGTAACTGCCATTGAGGAAAAAATTAATCAGCATTACAAATAACCACAACCCAACAGCACCCACACCGATAGGAGATTTTATACAATCACCAAGGAAATAGGCTGGATACCAAACAAAGCGCCAAGTGTTTTGGGGATGCAGTCTGTGGGCTTTCCATACCTCCACATAAGGAATTTCGATCTGGGGAACTCTAGGTTTTTGGTCAGCTTGAGAGTTGACGTACCGAACTTCTATTGGTTGAGTATCCATTACGGGTCCCGATTGCTGGTTGACAATTCCTCCCTGTTGTTGGACTTGATTTAGCATTCCCTGCAAGCGGGTTGTGGGTACTATCGCACCACCTTCGGAATAATCAACATCAAAATTACGGCGATTTCTGCTCATATTTACCTCAATGAAATTAACTAGCGTTTATGTTTATTATTTGTATCTTCCTTGTCTTCCCAGTAGTCTTCAAGTTGAAGTTGGGTATAGAATTCTTCTGGAGACAAGATTTGAGATTGTTTTTGTGGATTTAAAGTCGAGTTATCCGCACGGGGAATAAATTGAATGATGTTTTTCCCAGAAATATTAGGATTAACTGGTGGAGATAGTTGAGTCGTTTGAGGGATTATATTATTGCCGTCATCGACCGGATTATTAATACTTTCCTCTCCTGACAAAGAATTGTTGTAATCGGAAATTCCCCGACTTAAAAAACCTGCAAAACCCGCAATAAAAATAGCCGCACTCAGCCAATGTATGGGGGAATTGGGAGATGGCATCATCTCAACAGTTGTGCGAGTGGAGCCCTCAAGAGTGGTGCGAATCGGGGTACGTTTGACTGCCGCGACAACATTGAGCGAACACAAGGTAATGCAAATTAGGGCAGCAGCAAACTTAACGTACATGATAAATACCTCAATCTTGAGAATTTGGTTTTCTAGGTCGGACTGTTTCTTTCATCCCTTCTAAATACTGCTTTCGTTCTTGCTCTTGCTGTTTGATTTGTTCGCTAATCTCTCTTACACGAGCGAGTTGTTCGACGGGATCGGAATATCCACGCGATCGCAACAACTGTGCTTGAGCCAGAGAATAAGGTTCTTGGGCATTGCGGATTTGAATTAGCATTTGGTTTAAATCCACTGATGGTTGGGATTCCAGGTTTTGTGCGTAATCGATCGCTTCCAACTTGCCCAATATCATTACCGCAGCCGCACCCGTAGAAATTTTCTCTTCAACTTTTGTCCCGTCCGTTTTGCGATATCCCCAGTAAAAAGTGTCATTACCAGAAGCGGCTTCCAACAGCACATCCAGGGAATTAAACTTCACTATCTCCAGTGCAGGCATATAGTGTAGGCGGTAAAACCCCGATTTATCATCGCTCTGCATCTTCGATATCTCACCCTTGAGTTGCTGTCCCCACAACGCAGCTGCTAACTGTCGCCAACCCGTCAAAGTTGGTGTTCCCTCGGAGGAATAACTTGCCAGTTGATTGATGTTGTAATCGGTGCGGGATAATTTTTCTAAATAAACCTCCCAAATTTCGGCAACCTTTGATTTGGCTTTTTGTACCTCGCTTGATTGGTTTGCTGGGATTTGTTGTTTCCAACCAACCGTTAATGCCACTATTCCAATCAAAGAAACCGCCCCAACCGTCGCACAGGTTGTCAATAAAGGAACATTGACCTTTTTTCGGGATGGCATTTTTCTATTTCGCAACGGTTTAGCACTAAACATTAGCAAACCTCGCCCGTATTATCGACTATCAAATACAGATGGGGACGTTTGTTTAACTCACGAGCGATTGCAATTCCCGCACCACCGACAACTATCCCGGTTAACAATAGCAATGGATGTAGGGCAAGGCTTGCACCCACTCCCATTAATTGACCGACCATCCCAGAAACGCCCAAATTCATCAACAAACCGCTTGCTGTATTTACCAAAAAATCAAATGCTGCGTTCATGTTCGCCCCGTATCCAAATTACTAATAGTGCCGAAAGTAACCCGATAATTTCCCCTATTCCCACCCCAATCAAGATTGGTTGAATGCTTTCTATTTCCTGTCTTTCTTGAGTTGGGGGAACTGCTATCCATGTGCCAACAACCGTACCAGCTAAAACACTCAACAAGTTTATACCTACGGCGATAGTCGCATTCTTTCGCATTTGTAATAAACTTTCATCCCGAAGCTGGTAACAAATCGGTAGCATTTGATTTACGATTTCTTCGGAGATTGCCCTGTTTTCGTCTGCAAGGACTTCAACTGTTTCGGCTGCTGTGTCGAAGTACCGACTAGCAACGGATGACTCCCCTCTCCCCAGTTGACTTTGGCGAAAAAATCATTATCAATGCGCGAATTTATACGTTCTTGTGCTTCGTTATATTCGTCAACAGTCAAATTAGTGCCAGTGCCGTTAAATACAAACTCTTCCAAAGCAAGCGTAGAGGTTTCCAGCACCACCTTATGACGCAGTTCCCCTAGCTGAGTACCGCGATGGGTATCTTGGTAGAGCATCCCCACAAAACTATCTGGTGCTGCGGTTTCTGGATCGATACCAAAGCGTTGTTTGATGTACTCGCGTTTGTCGAACTTGTGTTCCTCGGTTTGGGAAGTCGAATTCGTGCGATTTTCCCGCATCTCCAACAAATGCCGTGCAGCAACTTCGAGAGTCATATTTTCTTTGGTTGCAGCAGCTTTTAAATTTGCCAACTGCAATTCGACTTGTTCGCTAACCGTATCTCCGCTAATTTCTAAATTTAACATTTGGCAGATATTACGAATAATATCAGGCGACACTTGTAGTTGTTGTGCTAGCTGATTTATATGCTTCATGGCGTTCTAGTCTCCTAATTATTGTTTGGACAATCGCATTATTTTTTTCTTCATCAGAAATATATTTGGTCAAAAAGTCAAAAAGGTTGATGTGGTTGGTTTTCTGTAAATAAGCATCCAACCCACCCGCAGGAATTACTTCTTGTAAATATTCCTCAAAGGTTAACCTTCTTATCCTGATGGCAACATAAAAAATGTCAGCTATTTCCACTGTTGCTGCATCGAAATAGCCTCCGCGCTTTTTGGGTTTGACTATTCCCGCGTAGGGATACCACTGCTGCAAAGCTGCAATCGATATTCCGTACCTTTCGGCAAGTGTTTTTTGCGTATGGATTACGTTTTCATATACCATGCTCAATTCCAACTGAGTGTGAGTGTTGATGCTGCAAGGGACAAGCTTAAGTTTAGTGACGATATTTGTGCAATAAAAAACATTTAACAAATCAAGTCGCTTTAGTTAGGATTTAACTGAACTTAATCTGAGTTGAGTTTCTGTCCAATTCAGCAAACAATTGTCAGATTACATATTAAATATTGGTAATGCAACTATATTTATAGATATGATTTTAAATAAATATAAAAATTACTTTTGAGTAAAAATGGTTCAAACAGAAATATATGCTGAAAAGTTTAATGGCTGTATTTTCTGTAATTTTAATCTGAAACGAAGTGTAACTTTTCAGATAAATATGAGCTATAAATGAAAAATTATGATACCGTTGGCAAATGGTAGGTCTATTGGAAAAATGTAATTTACGTAGATAAAAGTTCAATCCCTACACCTAAAGTATTTCAAGAAATTTCAGTCTCATCCGGTATTCGATTTTACCGACCTAGTAACTAGATTGGCAAGGATAGGTACTGTAGGGTGCATTAGACGCAAGTCGTAACGCACCAATTATAAGGGTTTGATACGTTACGAGAAGCGCTAACACACCCTACGTATCTGTTCAAAAATCTTTGGGGTAATCCTATAGTACAGCTTTCTATGCCCGAACTTGAGGCAGTGGGGATTTTCTACAGAAATTACAAGCGAAGATTTATTGCGCGATCGCCTTTCTAAATGGCGACAATTCCATCAAGATGTGGAGTTGGGAAAAATTCAGCATTTACGTCAAGGACAAAAGGATTTATACGCGTAAACTCCCGCAGTCTTTGACTTTAGAAGATTATCAACAATAAGCTTCAGCATTAATCTATCGGTTTCGGGAAGCTGCCGAAACGGTTACGCAAGAAAGCTTCACAGAAAGTATTGCTGTATATCTAGAACTATTTTCCCAAGAGTATTTTTGGATTTATAAATAATATTTGATTTGGTTTCGTGACCTTCTGCTCAATTTTCTCGGCTTCATTATGGAATATACCGTAGAGTTAGGGTAAAAACTTTTTCAACCAGCGTAAATCGGTAAGCGTTTCCTCATTAAAGGGATGCTCAAAGGACGCGGGAGGTACGGAACGCGGTGCAGAGAGTCCTCGTTCCAAGAAAGTTGGATTTTAGCGTCTTGATGAGTAATCCGCAGCCAATTTTACGCCATACTTACTACAATTTTGATGTTAGCTAATTCCATTGATTCACGCAGGAAAGCGGCAATTACGGATATAGTTAATAATGCTTTTGGGGTTGTGACGGTTTCTTTTTAGTCAAACCTCATGCGGGATATTAGTTTTTTCAGATGTGCTGGTTCTAAGCCAAACTGGTGAGCAATGTTATGTTCTTCATCCTCAGTCGGTGGTGCATCAAGTGTAAATAAATAATCTAAAAATGGTTGTAAGTTTCCTGATGCTAAATTTCTATCTGTAAAATTTGATGCTTTTTGACTAACTACCAAAGATGATTCTCGTGTGGATTCACTAGGGGTTCGCTCTGCCAAATCCTGCAACCATTCTTGTAGCTTTCCTTTCTCTGGTAGCTGCAAACCCAAAGCTTGGCATGTGGCTACAAATTCTTGTGCAATACTCCCAAAGGGATTGGCTGCTGCGATTATAGTTTCTTTATTCAAACTCTTTAAAAAGGCAGCAAATTCTTGTTCAGACACCAAATTCAGTTCTTGGTAAAAAAGCTTCTGGATTTCTCGACTCAAGCGAAATACGCGAGATGCTTGGGCATCTGTATCTCTCTGGATTCCTTCAATATTCTCTAATCCAGGATAGAGATTATTTACAAACCAAATACCTACATGACCCACTTCTGGAACTGGCAAACCCAAAGATTCACAAGCAAATATAAACTCCACCCCTAAAGAAGTATAGGTAGAAAACATCCGATCCAAGCTACCTGCTTGAGGAATTGAATTCCCATTTTTTTGAGCTAGGTCAAATAAATCTAAGCCCAAATCAATTAAGTACCTTAGTGTTTTTGACAAAGAACTACTTAGTATCGGCAACAAATTGTCTACCCGTTGTCGCACACCCTTCTTCAGGGTAAAAGATACTCGGTCAGTATCCCCTTCGGGAAAGCGTTCACGCTTATTTGTCACAGGTTTTTGAGCTTACTTCTAATCGGTGTTTCACTTTAGTTTACCCAATTAACAGGTTTTTTAGTTCAAAAAATTAAGTTTTATATTAAAACCCAACTAGCTAACCAACTTAATGCATCACTATTTATTAAGAAATATTGCTTTAAATATGTAATAAATAAGTTTAGTGAAGCATTAAATGTTAAGTAATGTAAACTTAGTGCATCATTAACTTCGTAGTTCGGTAAACTTTACTTAAAGGCATAAGCTAATAATTTAAGCAAAATTCAACCAAATCGACTCGAAAATACTGCTGGAGGTATAGAGATGTTTAATTTACAACCTTTTTTCTTTAAACCGTTCATTGCTGGCTGCACGCTTTGGCTCTTTCCTTAAGAACTTTCAACTGCACCGGAGAGGAAACTGACTCCCAATACTGGAAAAAGCATTTCCGTACTGATAGATAGTTCAAAAAGCACTAATAAAAGACATTAAGCTTGCAAGCTATTATTTGCATTCTCATCCGAGTATTTAAGTTTTCCCTGTTTTTCAGCTATTTCAACCTCTCTACGCAACAGATAAGCTGCTAAGTCAGCTAGGCTTGTGCCTTCAATATCAGCCCATCTCTGTAATTTTTCATGTGTCAAATCGGGAATAGAAACACTTACTCTCTTAGTCACAACGAGTTTTTTCTAATTTTCATGTTTCATCGTATCTTCAATTTAATCTAAGAGGTGTTGCTATATTGCTGCTGTTTAGCTGTAAAATAATCACAAATGAGGTACGATAGCGAAAGTCACTCTTTACAGGAGTATTACAACGCGCAAAACAATCTTTAAATAAATCTATCTGGAATCTAGTAGCATGAACCACTACCAAACCCTCAAAATACTCCCGACTCAGGGTTTAGAACCCCGACAATTCCTGCGCTATTGCTTTGGCATAGCCGAACTCAGTCCTGAAGAATTGCTGGAAGAGGAAACAGATTCTCAATACCGCAAAAAATGCATTACCGTACTGTGTGCAATTTTTGACGTACAACGACCAACAGTTCGTAAATGGGGGAGCGACCTCAATTTTGAAGGGATGCCCAACTACTGCAGAATTTCACTTGCTTACATTCACGCTGCCGAAATTATGCCTCATCAGCTAAGAAACGCACTCAAAGGAGAATACAACCCACCCTCAGTCGATCCTCAAACGTTTCTAGAAAAAATCCTTCTTTACGGGTTAAGCGAGCAGGAAGTATTGCAAACTGTCTCTCACGCTAACTTTCGCGCTACTTGCGTTAAAACCCTTACCCAAGTTCTACATATCGGTACCAAATCAGTCCAAGACTGGGGACAAGATATGTCGTTTCGCAAAATGCCTCAAATCCACAGACATACTTTGGGTTATGCCTTGGCTGCTATTTCCCAAGCAGTGTCCTCAAAAACATGGGAAACAGCAGCCTGAATTATTTCAACTAATCGAATTAGGAAAATTGGTCTTTATCACAGACCAAACACTATAAAAACAAGGTGACTCTACCATGACAGCACTAACTGTTGCAACTAAAAGTTACGCAAATCAACACCAAATAAATTCCAACCCTACGGTACATATTGAGCAAAGCACTTTGGAGTATCTTCATACGGCTTTCTTGCTCTATGAGTACAAGCACACTCATACTAAGCGAGAATATCGCGCACTGTTGGATGAATATGGTTGGGATAAAGGAAGTGCAGAAGAAAAGCGATCGCTCAAAATTGCTGAGAATTTTCAAACATTTATTAGCTGTCCCCAACATTTGGCAGTAGTGCCAATATCGATACTGCTGCGGTTATGCTCCCAGAACTACAAAATATTGATTGAAGATTTGAAGAATATTCCCATCGGGACATTGACTTGCGGACTTGTATTAGAACTGATTGAAGAAAGAAGGTCGTTTCTCAAATCGCAGAATCGAGACAAAAAAGACGGTAACTGGCGAGCCATGCCTGATGGTAGTAGATATTACACCTTCGGCAAGATTATGGAAGATGACCATTTGACAGGGGTGCTTACAGAGAAATTGATTGCTGAGTTAGGATTTTCGCCACAACGAATTGTCAGAATAGCGATCGCTGATTTATATGAGAAGCATCAAGTTGAGATAGAGAAGGATCAAATTACCTCTCTTGTTGAACTAATCCCTGATGAAGATGCCAGCCACACCATAGAAGAGTTGGTTATTAACGATGAACCTACTGAAGATATTATTAACCAAATAAACTGGGAATGCAAGCAGCGAGAGTTTGAATCCTTGTGGCAAAGGGATACAGAAGAATCAGAAGGAGATATTTGTGAAGAATATCTCGAAGAACCTGAAGAGTCGAACATTGATTTTGAAGCTTGCGATGTTGAGACTGTAGAAACTATATTGCCTGAAATGTTAGCTACAAAAGAAGTTCCAGCAACTGATGCAGAAATTCTTGCTGATATATTGCGAAAAGCTTCAGATTATCCGGATGTGCGTCGAGGACTTTACCAATATCAACAAGTTAAAGAAGAAGCTTGGAAGATGCTCTCGGAAGAGGAAAGGAAATCTGTATCGCAGATGCTTCCAGAGCAAATCAAAAAGCTGAGTAATGCCAAGCGTGAAGGACTAATTGTCAACTTTTACGAGATGGAGTCGGGAGGAGTGTATAAAGTATTTGCTACAGATTTCCCACTTATCGAAGAAACGGTTAGCAATAATTGGTTAGATAAATGGCTGGCAGATTTGAAGGTCAGGCAAAACTGCGACTCTAATTAATGATTGAAGAGTGTTTCAAGCCAGGTGTAAAAAGTTAATATTAGTTTAGTGACATCAAATTTAAGATGAACTCAACAGCAACACGGAAAAAAATAGCTGTTAGCCTATTCTCCGGAGCGGGTGGATTTGACCTGGGTTATCTTATACAAAAAATATATATTACACAACAACAATGACTCTATTAATTTACTTGATACACATATAGCTAGATACAAATCTTAATATCTACAACGTGTATCTGACTATATAAAAGGTACATGGGGTTAACATTGCAAAAAGGAATAGTTCCACATACCAATGAGATAGTCTGGGTAATGCTAGATGAAGATTACCAACTAGTAGAACCTATCCAACGCTACCTTACCTACCTCAGCACCTCTAAATCTCCCAATACTGTAGAGTCCTATGGTTACGACCTGAAATTCTGGTGGGAGTTTTTACAAGTCAAAGGCTTAGATTGGCGCAATGTGAATCTGTCTGATGTCGAAAACTTTGCCTACTGGTTTAGAATTGGGGACAGTAGTAAAGTTTTATCTATGCAGCCAGTACAGGCTGTACGGTCGGAAAAGACAGTAAATCGAGCCATTACAGCGATTACATGTTTTTACGAATATCAGATCGCGCTAAGAAGCATAGACTTCAAACAGTTTGATAGATTCCATCTGCCTTATGGTTTAAGTAAGAAGGGGTTACTAACAGGTATCGCCAAGAGTAAACCCACTAAACAAAAGCTAGTCAAACTTAAAGAACCAAAGAGCTTCCCCGGTTGCTTAACCGACGAACAAATAGCTACCTTAGTTGATGCCTGTAATAATCTCAGGGATAAACTAATCATTCTCATGCTCAACGGTACGGGAATGAGGAAAGGCGAGTTATTAGGGCTGTGCCATGAGGATATTGGAGATAGGAGCGACAACTACATTCGCATAGTCAAACGTAATAATCCTAACGGAGCTCGGGTAAAAGGGCTAGAACGAACTATCCCAATAGTGCCCTCGCTGCTGAAGATATATAATGACTATCTCATTCACGAGTACCCAGAAGTAAAATCAGATTATGTCTTTATTAACATTTGGGAAGGAAATGTGGGAATGCCCATGAATCCTAATGTGTTAAACACCATGTTTAATCGCTTGAGCAAAAAAACAGGTATCCACGTCTACCCCCATCTACTGAGACATACTTACGCCACGCGCTTGTTAAAAGCTAACTACCCACCAGAGCGAGTCAAATATCTATTAGGACATACAAGTATTCAAACTACTTTAGATGTTTACTCACACGTAATTGAAGAAACAAATCTGCTGTTTGTAGTTGAAACAGAGGAGTAAGAATAATGAGTATATTGCCAGATAGCAATCTCCCTGATTATAGCTGGTTAATTAGTGCAAATGTAGCAGCCGAAAAATTAGCTAAAAATCCATTAATACAAAAGGATCTCTGGTACACAATTGGGGACTTAGGACTACATGTTAACCAACACAAGAAAGTTTTAACCATCAACTTTGAGTTAATAAAACAAGATTGGTTAAAATTCCTAGCTAAATTGTACACCCTAGTTAGAAGCGAACGTCAGTTATCTGCGACGTACATCATGCAGGAAGTTTTCTACCTCAAACGATTCTCCCAATTTATCAATCAAAAGTCTATCTTTAGTTCAGAGCAAATTAATGACCAATTATTCGATGAATTTGATTACTACTTGCACTCATTAAAGTTATCTCCAAGGTCAATATCATTGCAGTATATGGCCCTAACGAATTTTTTTAACCTATGTCGGGAAGAAGGATGGTTAGAAGTCAACACTTACTGGTTTAAAGGGGGATATATGATACATGCCCCTAAAAATGATAAAATTGAGTACATTCCAGAAGAAGTGTGGCAGCAATTAGAAGACCATTTACATTACCTACCCGAACCAATTCAACGGATGGTATTAGTAATTAGATCGACTGGATTAAGAATAGGAGAGCTACTGAACCTGCCATTAGATTGTCTGCGCCAACGAGATAAAAAATGGCGATTAAGATTTCTGACTGAGAAATATCAAACTGTAGATGAACTCCCTATTTGTGAAGAATTAGTAGTGGTAATTCAAGAACAGCAGGCATATATTAGACATC
>JANNFJ010001167.1:0-6267 GCA_031379725.1 Calothrix sp. OTE_75_metabat_31 | reverse complement strand
GCCAAAAATTGCTTTGGCTTCATCCATCTCTCGTCCCACAGCATCAGGGGTTTTGGTTCGGTATAAATGACCGCCAATAGTTTGAGGCCAAAGACAAAAAGTACATTTTGCTGGACATCCACGCCCGGTGTAAAAGGAAATATACGGATGCTGCAAGTAGCCAATAAAATATTTTGTAATATCTAAGTCACGAGCATAGACTGGCAATACACTAGGCATTGCATCCCAATCATGAATCAAGGGGCGGTCTTCATTATGATGGATATTACCAAATTTATCGCGGTAACTCAGACCTTTGATTTCATCCCAAGGTCTAGCTTCTGCTAATTCTTTACAAGTGTAATCGAATTCATTGCGACATACGAAGTCAATTGCAGGGTTATCTATAAGGGTTTGCTGTGGTAATACTGCCACATGCGCCCCAACAAAACCAACTTGCACGCTTGGATTTTGAGCCTTGATTGCTTCAGCACACTTAGCATCATTTGCCAATGATGGCGTGCTGGTATGCATGATTACTAGTTCGTAATCTGAAGCAATTTTGAGTACATCTTCTACCGTTTGTCCGTGGGGTGGAGCATCAAGTAGTTTACTATTTGGTATCAAAGCAGCAGGCTGCGCTAACCAGGTGGGATACCAAAAAGAAGTAATTTCGCGCTTGGCTTGGTATCGAGAACCAGCACCGCCATCAAACCCATCAAAGGAAGGAGGACTCAGGAGCAAAGTTTTCATGGTACTTGTATTATTGGTAACAATCCTTTGGAGCTTTTTAAGCTGAAGTTTTAATTAAAAATTTATAATTATAATTTCTAAGAAAGAGTATTCTAATTTCTACTACCCGTAAAGTAAAGCCTAGGCTTGCAGCCATTTAAAAAACTTAATATATCCTAATCTCTGCCAAATTGGCATACTACTGACACACAAGTAGCAGAGTGTTAAATATGAACGATGAATTTTTTCTATTTGTCGTTAAAAACAAAACTATTTGAACAAAGAAGGAAAAACGTAATGGCTGAAGTAAATGCAACACCAAGCACCTTGACAAGCGATGCTGCAATTATTATTCCAGGGTCTGCAAACTTGAGAACAGGCACAGCAAGCCTGACAATAGCCAGAAATCAAATCATCGGTACTGATAATCCAGATATTCTTTTTGGTACTCCAGGAGATGATGAAATTAGAGCATTCGGTGGAGATGATACAATCATTGGCACTACCGGAAATGATTTAATTGATGGTGGTAGCGGATTTGATACTCTAGATTACAGCAATTTAGGACAAGCAATTACGTTGCTTCCTAGAGGTGTAATTGGTGATGGTAACGGTAGTAGTGGAGGTCAAATTTTTAGCATTGAGAAAATAATTGGTGCAAAGGGGCAAAAGAATACTATCGATGGTTCTGGTGGTACGGGGGGAGCAACTTTTGATATCAATTTGGAAGCAAATCAACTAGTTGTGAATAATGTTCCCAACCTTGGTTCGATTAAGTTTGGGGTTGAAAACTTCGTTGATGTTACGGGGACACAAAATAAAGATAGTCTCATTGGCAACAGTGCAAATAATGTTTTTAATGGACTTGGTGGTAATGATTTTTTGAGTGCTGGTTTAGGCAACGATACCTTAGCCGGGGGAGATGGGAGTGACACCTTACAAGGTAGTACAAATATCGGAAATTCACGTTCGCCGGAAAGAGATACTTTAACAGGTGGAGAAGGCATAGATAAATTTATTCTAGGTGATGCTTCTGGTTCCTTTTACACAAAATCTGGAAATCAAGATTTTGCCAAAATTACCGACTTCGCCTTTGGTGAGCAAATTCAGCTAGGGGCTGGTAATGTTTACAATATCCAAGCAAATAAATCTGGATTTAGCATCTCTGTAGTTAAGGATAGTGTTAAAGATTTAATCGCTCAAGTAACTTTTATCACCGGCATGACAAATGCTAGAAGTTCTGTTACGGGAGGGCTGACAGATATTACGACAGATGCACTTGCTAGCACCCTACCGTCTGGAGATTTTACACTTAGCCCCGGACAAAGTATTGGTGGTCTTATCGGTGCTTAAGTAAATTTTTCTTCAGCACTGCACTACATTAATGCCTGATAGGTAAGTTTCATCTTTTAAAAGAATAGCAAGAATGCCCATATAACGCTACTACATACCTATCATGCATTAATTATATAGGACTACTATTTGATTTTTGTTGGCGTAGCCTGCGCTTAAAAAGTTAAGTACCCGTAGGGTGCGTTAGCGCTTCTCGTAACGCACTTTATATATCTACGTATCTTTAAGCGCAAAGCGCAGGCTACGCCAACAAAAATCAAACCGGATTCCTGGATTTGTATAGAAGTTAAAATAAGAGTCCTTTTACAAAAAGTCTTCGTATTACGGGCAGCCTTGAGATAACTTTCCATAAAACTATACTCCGCACGGGCATAAACTGTCATTCTGAGCGAAGCGAAGAATCTCCGAGATGCTTCACTGCACTTCGTTCCGTTCAGCATGACAAAAGTTCAGTTTTTACCCGTGTACAGTATAAGTAAAAACTTAAACCTATTGCTAAAAGTTTTACGTATGCACAGCTGCACGAATTTTCTGTGAGTAGAAAGACGCAGATTCTTGACCTGTTCCGCATTCAGCAGTAAATCTAATTAAGTGATGTCCCACTAAACCAACATGAATCAAACCTTCGATATCACCTTTCTTTAAAGCTGCCCACGCCATTTTCCAAAATGTTTTACGATAGTTACCAAATATACCAACTCTCACCAAGATATTGCCCAAATATGTCAAGCCTTTGATGATATTTGCCCGTGAAACACGGGCGGGGCTATTGGGTACTTGGATACGATTTGGGTAAGTATTTTCTAAGTTATATGCAAAACGTTGATATAGAAACTCTGGTTCATAAGCCGTAGTAATGCAGCGTTGCCACATATCAATAACTTCTTCATATGGCATTAAAAATTCCACGTTAGAATCGCGGCTTTCATCAAAAACTATGCGTCCTTCTTGTTCGAGTCTACGCCATAGTGGGGTGCGGGGTAAAGCGTGAAGTAAATTGATAGTTAGCAGCGGAATTTGGGACAATCGAATAAATTCGAGAATATGCGAGCATGTATCAGGAGTATCTGTATCAAGTCCGAGAATAATGCCCGAAACTACTTCCATCCCGTAACTATTAAGAATTTTGATAGCTTCGAGAATTGGCATACCCAAATTGTGCGTTTTGGAAATTGCTTGAAGTGCATTAGTTTCTGGTGTTTCAATACCGCAAAATACAGTACAAAAATATGCTTCACGCATCATTTCGAGTAATTTTGGACTTTGCGCTAAATTTAAAGTCGCTTCGCAAGCAAACTCAATCGGGTAACCATTGCGTTTTTGCCATTCGATTAGATGGGGCAACAATTCCATTACAGCCCGACGGTTACCGATAAAATTATCATCAACAAAATATACAGCTCCCGGATTGCCATATTTGAGCATGGTATCAAGCTCATTTATAACCTGTTCGGGAGTTTTCATCCGTGGGTTATTACCGTATAGTTCGGGTATATCGCAAAACTCACAGTGATACGGACAACCACTAGAAAATTGGATATTAGCAAGGAAATAATCATCAAGGTTGACCAACTGATAAGCTGGGGTGGGAAACTCAGTTAAAGGTAAACGCTCTTTGGTCTCAAAGCGGAGTTGTTGCGATGGACGTTTGTTATGGTGGTCGAGATATTCGATTAAATTATCTGTAGCATCTCCCAATTCACCCAAGCTCAAAATATCAAAATCTGGATAATATTCAGGACAACCCGATACTGAAGGACCGCCAACAATTGTAATTTTACCTTCACCATGAGCAAGTTCGTTAATTAAGTTGATTTGGGGACGCTGGATATGCATCCCGCTAACAATTACTGCATCAGCCCAACGATAATCTTTTTTTGTGGCTGGTTTGATATTTTCATCAACTATCCTTACTTCCCAATCTGATGGTAAATAAGCTGCTACAACTAGAATACCTTGCGGTGGCATAAATGCTTTAACTCTGCCAGTCAAGGGGTAAGCATGATGAAAAGTTCCAAAAGAACGACTGTATTTAGGAAAAATACAAAGAATATGACGATGCTTAGTGGGGATGTAGCAAGTTTTTTGCTCTTTTGGAATGGTTGGGGAATCTGTGGTTGTAATTAAATTATTTAAGGGTTTTAGATTTAGAGTCACTTCTAATTCCTCCCGCAAATTGATTTGTATTATCAGCTAATATTTTTGAAAAATACTGCAAAAATATAAGTTTAATTAAATTTTATATTAGTTCAGAGTGTTTGCCACGATGGGAACTGTAATCGAAACCAAAAGTTACATATTATAAACTATACATTTTGACATGACGAATAGTCGCTGCTGAATGTAAAAATCCTGTTTCGAGTGGATGCAGTATGAAAAAACTTTTACTTGTAAAATACTGTATCCCAATCATTACAAATCTAAATGAACTTGATTATATTTCTGCTACGTTCGGCACGGGGGATGCTGGCACTAGCGATCGCCACTGGATTTATCAGTGGTGCGAGTAGTGCTAGTCTCATTGCCTTAGCCAGCAGTGCGACATCTGGCACTTTTAGTTCATCGTTGAGTGCGATCGCTTTGGGTTTTATTGGTTTGGCAATAATTTCGTTAGTTACCAGCATTATTTCGCAGGTGACTTTAATTCGGCTGTCGCAGCAAGCTGTTTTTAATTTACGGATGCGTCTTAGCAGTCAAATTCTAGGTTCCCAGTTAAGTCATCTCGAACAGGTGGGAAATTCCCGCTTGCTGGCAACCCTGACTGAAGATGTACAAGCAGTGGCAGTCGCAGTGTATGCAATCCCGTTTCTGTGCATTGATTTGGCTATGGTTTTGGGATGTTTAATATATATTACTTGGCTGTCATGGTTAGTAATTCTTTTAGTAATAGTAATAGCAGTAGTTGCCATTAGTAGTTGCGAATGGATTACCACACAGGGACGAAAAAACCTTGCACTTGCCCGTGAAGATGAAGATATACTATTTCAACATTTCCGTACAATTACAGAGGGTGTAAAAGAACTTAAATTACATTATCGGCGGCGAGAAAGTTTTATCTCAAAGCAACTCCAAGTAACAGCAGGTGAATATAAGCGTCACTATACTCGCGGTTTGACGTTTTTTGCGACTACCAATACATGGGGACGGTTTATCTTTTTCTTTGCGATTGGGTTCGTCTTGTTTGCGCTACCTCAGTTTATAACTTTGAATCCGCAGACGCTTTACAGTTACATCTTGACTTTTACTTATTTAATGTTGCCGATGGATAACATTATTAGTAAATTACCTCAGTTTAGTTCTTCGGCGATCGCGCTCGAAAAAATCGACTCGTTGGGTTTATCGTTGGTAAGCAAGGAAGAAAGTAGTACAGTTCCCCCTGCGAGCAAATTATCTTGGCATAGTTTAGAACTAAAAGGAGTAACTCATACCTATCACACCGACCAAGAAGATACTAGTTTTACCCTCGGGCCGATCGACTTAACGTTATATCCTCAAGAAATTGTGTTTATTGTCGGGGGGAATGGTAGCGGTAAATCTTCCCTTGCTAAGTTGATTACTGGGTTATATGTTCCTGAGAGTGGCAAAATTAGTTTTGATGGTGAGTTAATCGACAACCACAACCGTGAGTGGTATCGGCAGCACTTTTCAGTAGTGTTTGCTGACTTTTATTTATTTGAAGAATTATTGGGGCTTGAAAATCTTGATTTAGACAAGCAAGCTCAAGAATACTTAAAATTGTTGCAACTTCAGCATAAAGTTCGCGTTGAGGATGGAGTGTTGTCTACAACGTCGCTATCTGGGGGGCAGCGCAAACGTCTGGCTTTACTAACGGCATATTTGGAAAATCGGCCTATCTATATATTTGATGAGTGGGCAGCCGACCAAGACCCTAATTTTAAAGATGTATTTTACAAGCAAATCTTACCTGCACTGCGAGATACAGGCAAAACAGTACTAGTTATCAGTCACGACGACCGATATTTTCAGGCTTGCGATCGCATTATTAAGCTTGACTACGGCAAAATCGATTCAAATCGAGCAGTGTAAGCTGGGAAAGATTATGCAATCTTTATTTGGCGCATCTTTCAGGCTAAATCTTACCAGCACAAATATTTTTTCATAAAAGAGTTGACAAAAGAAAAAAAGGTTGTTAAGTTATGTAGGTGGCAAGCGAGAGAAACGCAAGTCGCACTGAACCGAGAC
>JANNFJ010001163.1:0-1866 GCA_031379725.1 Calothrix sp. OTE_75_metabat_31 | reverse complement strand
TTTCCAGTACCCGGTAGGCGGCCTTCTCACTCTTTACATAAATACTACAGTCATCTGCATAGCGTACAAAGCTGTGGCCTCTCTCCTCCAGTTCTTTATCCAGTTCATGAAGAAGGATGTTTGAAAGTAACGGGCTTAGTGTTTGTTAAATAATAAGTAGTACATTTGGTCTAAATATAATTTTATGTTTAGCGATGATGAATTACACAAAAAGTTCAATTTAATACTACCCCATTTGAATGAGCAGACTGCCCGCTTATACCTTGGTAGTGAGGCTCAAATTTTAGGCAGGGGTGGTAAACAGCGGGTAGCAAACTTGGCTGGTGTCAGTAGGGTAAGAATAGATAAAGGGATTGCTGAATTAACTGCAAAAAAAACAGAGAAGGAAGTTGGCCCTTTACAAAAAATAAGAAAGGCTGGAGGCGGCCGAAAACAGCATAAGGAAAGTCAGGTCGGATTGTTAGAAGCATTGGAATCAATAGTAACCCCTCATACCAGAGGCGATCCTATGAAGGTACTACTATGGAGTAGTAAAAGCTTACGCAATATTGAGAAATTGCTAAAAGAAAAGGGGTTTCTGGTAAGCTATGTAACAGTGGGAGAATTATTAAAATCAATAGGCTATAGTTTGCAGGGAAACAAGAAAACAGATGAAGGTGGCACTGATCCTGACAGGAATGAACAGTTCGAATTTATCAACAAAACAGCTTTGTCCTTTATGGCTGAAAATGCGCCGGTAATATCTGTGGATTGTAAAAAGAAGGAGTTGATAGGAAACTTTAAAAATGCAGGTACAGACTGGTTTGTCAAAGGCAAGGCCCCAGAAGTAAAAGTGTATGATTTTATAGATAAAGAACTAGGAAAAGCTGTTCCATACGGGGTATATGATATTGCCAAAAATGAGGGCTGGGTAAGTGTCGGCATCAGTAAGGATACAGCAGAGTTTGCAGTGAACAGCATCAGAACCTGGTGGCAACAAATGGGTAAAGAACAATATCCTTTAGCGAGTAAACTTTTGGTTACTGCCGATGGAGGTGGCAGTAATAGTTCAAGAAGCAGGCTGTGGAAAAAAGAATTACAAACGCTATCAACAGAATTAGGATTAGAGGTACATATTTGCCATTTTCCGCCTGGTACCAGCAAATGGAATAAAATCGAACATCGAATGTTCTCCTACATTACCAAAAACTGGAGGGCAAAACCATTGGAGAGCCTGGAAGTGATTGTAAATCTAATCGCAAATACTACAACCCTAAAAGGATTAAGTATAAAGGCTAAAGCAGATAAAAATCAATATGAAAAGGGAATAAAAGTAGATGATGAAGAATTGAAAAAAATCAATTTGACTAACAAGGAATTTAGAGGTGACTGGAATTATAAAATTAGTCCATAATTGTATCGATTAATATTTAACAGACACTAACTAGCGTAGGTTCAAATTTTTCGCCGGGTGCAGGTACTTTGCCGATAAACATCTGGTCGCAGGGAATACCTTCCTTTAAATATGTTTTTTGAAAAATGATCCATTTACCATCAAAACTAAAATAAGCCTCTGCATTATCGCCACCAAAAGTGAGCTGCTGCACATTGGCAAAATGTTTTTCGCCGGGGAAATGAATGGTGTCTGTATAAACAGTTGGTAGTTTGGGGTTGGTAGTATGTGATTTAAACGAACTTGCTGCTATTGTGAAAACAAATAATACTGCAACAAACAAAAACATTCTTTTCATATCTAAAATTTTAAGGTGGCAAAGATAAGTTTCCTCATTTTGCCAATTGTCAGAAAATTGTCAACCTGATTAAAATCAGTGGTGTAAATTTGCATTTATGACAACTATCATACGACAAACCCTTTTTGCAGCTGCC
>JANNFJ010001134.1:0-6707 GCA_031379725.1 Calothrix sp. OTE_75_metabat_31 | reverse complement strand
TTATTATCGGGAAAATTGGCAACAACCGTGATTTCGACGGTGATGGTGATTTTTTACGCGGTTGTGATGTGGCAATACGACCGCGTGTTAACACTGATTGGAATTGCTTTTGTAGTTGTGAATTTAGTCGCATTGCAGTGGGTATCGCGGTTGCGGGTTGATACTAATATCCGGATGATGCAAGAACAAGGGAAAGTTGGTGGAGTTGCGATCGCAGGCTTGCAAAGTATGGAAACCCTGAAGGCTTCGGGTTTGGAGTCTGATTTTTTTATACGCTGGGCTGGATATTACGCAAAAGCAATTAATGTCCGTCAAGATATGGACAATTTAAATCAAAAATTAGGGACTTTGCCCGCGTTTTTAACAGGTGTAACTTCAATGCTGCTGATAGTTGTGGGTGGGTTGCGGGTTATGGATGGTGCGTTAACTATTGGTATGTTAGTCGCATTTCAATCGTTGATGCAGCAGTTTATGCAACCTGTGAATCAATTAATTAGTTTAGGGGGAGATTTACAAGAATTAGAAGGAAGCTTAAATCGGTTGGATGACGTTTTGCAAAATCCTGTGGAAGGTAGTGGGGAAAGGGGGAAGGGGGAACAGAAAAATCCTCTGCTATCTTACTATTCAATAAAGGGTGGGGGAACCCCACCCCTACGGACTCCCCCAAAATTAGAAGGATATCTCGAATTACGGGAAATCACTTTCGGTTATAACCGTACTGCGGCACCTTTGATTGAAAACTTTAATTTGTCGCTGCAACCCGGACAGCGTGTAGCAATGGTTGGTGGTAGCGGTTCAGGAAAATCTACTGTTGCTAAACTTGTGTCGGGTTTATATCAACCTTGGACGGGTGAAATATATTTCGATAGACAGCCTCGAAATGATCTACCAAAACAGGTTTTAGTCAATTCAATGGCGATTATTGAACAGGAAATCATGTTATTTGGTGGTAGTGTTCGTGACAACCTGACCTTATGGGATACAACGATACCCGATAGTAACTTAATCCAAGCTTGCCGAGATGCAGCAATATTAGACATAGTGCGATCGCTTCCTGGTGGTTTCAATGCAGATTTACTCGAAGGGGCGGTAAATCTCAGCGGTGGACAGCGACAACGGTTAGAAATTGCCCGTGCTTTGGTAAATAATCCCTCGATTTTGGTAATGGATGAAGCGACGAGTGCGCTAGATGCGGAAACGGAGAAAATTATCGACCAAAATCTCAGGTTGCGTGGCTGTACTTGTTTGATTGTTGCCCATCGCTTGAGTACGATTCGTGATTGCGATGAAATTATTGTGATGAGTCGCGGTAAAGTTGTGCAACGCGGTACGCATGATGAATTAAGTCAAGTCGAAGGGCATTATTTAGAGCTGATTAAAAGCGAAGGAAGCTAGTTTTTTATATTTTTGAATTTTTTGTGAAACCCACTGAATATAGGTACGATACTATAATATTTTAAGTAAAAAGTGCCCTAACTGTCATGCTGACGTAAGAAAGCATCTCAATACTGATGGGAGTATCCTAAGTAAAAACCGCCCTAACTGTCATGCTGACGTAAGGAAGCATCTCAATACTTACCGTAGTCGATGGTTATCAAGCAAGATATTCCTTTGGAGTCACTTCGTGAATGCCAACGCGGCTTTTTTCGACTACGTTCGTAACATGGGATTCTACCCTGCCAGAACGCGTACAGCGCGAACCCTTTGGTCAGAATGACAGTTTATTAAGTGGGCTAGGGCATGGTATTATTGTGCCCTTACGGTCTATTCGATGCCACGAATGGCATATACCTAATTGATTTTTTTCGTGAGGGTATTGTCGGGGCACGATATATCGTGCCCTTACGGTGTATTCGACACCACGAATGACACACATCTAATTGCTTTTTTTTCGTGAACCCAGGGTATTGTCGGGGCACGATATATCGTGCCCCTACGGTATATTAAGCGTCGGGAATGGTAGCACTTCTAAAATAAATACATTCCTAAAGTCTGACTAATTCTCATCCTAAGCTCGACTACAGATAGACGATTTTTATAAATGCATTTACTAGTATTATAATGGCGTATTCATCAGGGCTAGTGTAGATATCACTATCCTTAATCAACGCCATGCACTGTAGTAACTTAAGTACAAGCCTTATGCGTTGGCAATTAGGTCGTCGGAGCGATAATGTCGAAGATAGACGAGGTGGAGGTGTTTCTGCACCCGTAGTCGGTGGTGGGATTGGGGCTGTAGTTCTATCGCTCATTGTCGCACTATTAGGTGGCGACCCCAGCGTAATTTGGCAACAAAGCAGTAACCAAAATAACCCTCCTGTAAACCAACCTCGGTCAGCAAATTCTTCAACTAATGACCAGATGGCTGATTTCGTATCGGTTGTACTGGCTGATACTGAAGATACTTGGAGTCAATACTTTCGTCAAAATGGGTCAAATTACGTCGAGCCAAAATTAGTACTTTATACAGGTGCAGTCCAGTCAGCTTGCGGTTATGCACGTTCCGCAGTCGGCCCGTTTTATTGTCCGGCAGACCAAAAGGTTTATATTGACTTGAGTTTTTACCGCGATTTGAAGAATAAGTTTCAAGCACCGGGTGATTTTGCTCAAGCATATGTAATTGCTCACGAAGTTGGACATCACGTTCAAAATTTGCTAGGAATTTCTGATAAAGTTCGAGCATTGCAGAGTCGGGCAAGTCAAGCAGAAGCGAATCAGCTTTCTGTACGGTTAGAATTGCAAGCAGATTGTTTCGCAGGAGTTTGGGCAAACCAAGCTCAAAGGTCGCGGCAAGTTCTTGAAGAAGGAGATATTGAAGAAGCGTTAAATGCTGCAAGCAGCATTGGAGATGACCGTTTGCAAGAGCAATCCAAAGGGTATATTGTGCCCGAATCGTTTACACATGGTAGTTCAGCGCAACGAGTGCGTTGGTTTAAACAAGGTATTCAAACGGGTGACCCAAAGCTTTGTAATACATTTGCAAAAGCAAATCCGTAAAAAATTAGGCCTCATATATCTAGATCCCCGACTTATTTAAAGAAACTAGAGGCGAATAAATTGCAAGATCCCTAGTCCAGCGTAGGGGCGGGGTTACCCCGCCCTTACAGTTTGTGGTATTACGAAAATTTTTGTATTAAAAATGATAAATACTCGAACAGAATTAATTACAAAACGTCATTACGAATAGTCATGAAAAATATTATTTCAATTTTAAATAATTGGTTACAACCAAAGAAACAAGCTATTTTACTATTTGATTCAGTAAATGCAGCATCTGACATTGCTTTTATGCTTAACGCTGATTGGGATGGTTGTAACGGTGTAGTAATGCCCAATAGTGACGAGATTGCCGTAAAAAGTGCTGCCGAATTAATCCAAGCAGAATGGTGTTATGGTGGAGCATCTCTTACATTTTTACCAAAATTGAATAGTAATGAACTTTTACGCCGTTATGCAGCAGGAGAAAGGTATTTTCTCAATGCGAATTTGAGATGTGCAATGCTGATAAACGTTAATTTAACCCAAGCAAACTTGAGTCATGCCTCTTTTAATTTGGGGAATTTGAGTGGAGCGAATCTCAGCGAAATTGATTTAACTGCAGCAGATTTGAGTGAAGCCAATTTAAGCGGAGTCAATTTAAGTAAGGCGCATTTGGCAAGGGTTAATTTAACTAAGGCAAACTTGGAACGAGCGGATTTAAGAAATGCGAATTTAAGAGGAGCAAATTTAAGCCAAGCAAACCTCAGCTATACAGATTTAAGAGGTGCAAATTTATCCCTGTGCGACCTCAGAGGAGCGAATTTTTACCTTTGTAAGTTGAAGGGGGCTAATTTGGCAGATGCTAAGTTGATTAAAAGTGATTTAGAAAATGCTTGCCAGGAATAATCTCATCTACAGTTGAACCTCTTAGTTGTGTCAAATATACCGTAGGGGCATGATATATCGTGTCCCTACAATACCGTGGGATAACGCAAAGCGATCGCACACTCTTAACTCTCCATTTTCGCATCCTCATGAGAACATAAGGAACTTCCAACTAACCCTTATCGATAACTACGAGATTTGGGGACAAAATCTAAACACGAGGGAAGAGTAACTGTTGGGTTTTGTATAGCTTTTAGCAAAACGCGATCATATTCGTTATCATCAATTGCAATGCTCCATAATGATTGATTGACTTTGTTGATTAGAGCGAAAGCTTCTGCATACTGGGCATCCCACGCTTGCCCATAATGGAGTATATCTGAAGGTTTAACAATACCGCGACAATTAAAACTTCCACAGCCGCATTCAAAATCGAAAGTCAAATTTAAATGCCCATAATCGCAGGTTAATTCATCACCTGGATAAATATCTCGTACTGCCAAATCAAAACTGTAACCAATACCACGAGTCGTAGGATTACATGAATGATTCATATAGCGTCCTAAATCCCAGCAAAGTACATAATCGCCTTTTGGGTCAATATATGCATACTTTTCAACATTTTCCTTGTATATAGATGCCATTTTAGCAACTGTTTCAGGTTTTATAACTTGGTCGAGTTTATCTAATGCCCAAGTAATCGTACCTTTAGGTATAAATTCTGTTGCAAAAACTCCAAAACCAATTTTTTGATTGACAAATTTTAGTTCAGTATTTGGGTGTATCATAATTTTCTTTTTAAATTAAATGATGTTAAATCTGTAATTTGACCCAGGCATTAGAGGAAAATCGCAATATGGCGATTCCTCCCTTGAGGTAATGGTTAATTAATAAAGCTAAGTAAGCACCAAACAATCCAAGATTAATCCATACGCCAGTTAGGGCATATGCTAGTGGAATTTCCACAAGTAGCATACAGGCAAGATTAGATATTAAAGCAAATTTGGTATCACCTGCTCCTCCTTCCAAACCCCAAGTCAAAATTATTGCTGCTGCTGATAAAGGTTGAGCAAATGCGATAAGTTGTAAGATTTGCTGCCCTTTAGTAAAGACTTCATCATGTTCGCTACCTAGAAATACTTGCATTAACAGGTGAGAACAAGTAAAGAAAAATACTCCGACTATACTTGTGACTCCCATGCCAACTTTAAGTGCAAGCCAACCATATTTTTTAGCAATATTGGGACGATTTGCACCAAGAGATTGACCAATTAGTGTCGCAGTTGCAATAGAGAAAGCATTACTAATTAACCAACTCAATGATTCACACCAGACAACAATACCGTGGGTTGCAACTGCTGTATTGCCCAACTTGCTGATAATTGTTAAGTGCCACAAATTACCTATTGTGATGAGAAGCCAGTTACAAGTGCCGGGAATACTTATTCTCAGAATGTGTTTAATTTGAACTAAATCAATTTTGGGTAAAGAGTAAGTCAAATGTAAATTACCAACACCTTTTCGCAAGTAGTACAAAGCAACCAAGCTAGCAATAACCCAACTAATACAAGTACCAATAGCAATACCATTCCATGACAGTAAAGGAGTTTCTTGAAACTTAACTGCTAATGTCCAAGAGAAAACTATGTTAATTATGTTTGCTAATACCATTACTCCCATTGCTGGTAAAGTTTGACCACTTGCTTGCATCGCTGTACAAGAAACTTGTAACATCATCATGAATGGATAGCTAATACTAACTATTTGGAGATAATTTGCGACTAATTCTTGTGTTGTACTTACTGGGGATAGTAAATACAGATAGTCAGTAGCATTCATCACCACAATAGAAATTAATAAACCAACGAACAAAGCTATTAATAAAGATTGTTGTAATATTTTGTTCGCTTCTGTTATTTTGCCCGCACCAATATATTGAGATATTAATGTTTGGGTTCCAATAGATGCAAAATAACTAAAACATTCAATCAACCAATAAATGTAACTGACTACAGTAGCTGCTGCTAAATATTTGTCTTCTGGTAATAAACGTGCTGTTAAAATTGTGTCAGACCAACCGACACTCATACTCAGCAAGCTTTCCCCTAGCACAGGAAGAACAAGTAACCACAAGCGATAATGGTGTTTTTTGCTCAAACTATTGAACCAATAAGAGATGTTCTCATGACATGAGACAATACATGGTTGCTATAAGTTTTCTGTAAATCTCTACGCTTTGCATAATCGCCACCAGTAATTACTTGGCGGCAATTTGACGAACCACATTGGCATTTCATCTCTAGTCCAAATGTATCACTTGTTGCATAATCGTATGTGAGTTCTTCGCCTGCTTTAATATCCCATCTAGTAGCTAGAGCAACATCTTTTACAAACCAAGTATTAGGATTACAACTATGATTAATAAAATCACCTGGTTCGGTAGATGTACCATCTGGCATTCCAATATACCATTGTTCAGATATTTGCATTACATATTTTAGCAACTTGCTATAATTAGATGAAGGCATACTTTGAACAACATTAATATGGAATTTTGGAACATCCGCATCCATTTGCCAAATAATTTCGCCCTTTCTGATATCTTTATTTACAAATAAACCTTTGCCATAAATTCCTGTTGATTTAACTATTACATTTGGATGTATCATATTTTGTAAATTGATATAAAAACAGTTTTGATTTTTAAGTAATCTTTAGATTAGTTGACTTATCAAAAGTATTACATGTCCGATAATAATTAAAAATATTTATTTTGAATATAGTATAATTACTATTTGATTGATTATATCTATATATGTAACAGTGTAAATACGTAAAGGTTT
>JANNFJ010000539.1:0-6400 GCA_031379725.1 Calothrix sp. OTE_75_metabat_31 | reverse complement strand
GCTCATCTTGCCCAAGATGTATTTATTCGTTTAAAATCAAAAATTAACGCTTGTTAGCGCGATTTTCTTGAACCAAATGAATCACCGAGGGTAACAAGGAAGCAAGAATAACTACAGCAATAATCGGTAACAAATACTTGTCTACTTGGTCTGCGGGTAGTAAATTACCGATAAAATAACCCAATGAAGTAATGCCAAACGTCCAAACAAAACCACCGACTAAATTGTAAGTCATGAATGTTTTATACTTCATGCCGCTAATACCCGCAATAATCGGGGCAAAAGTTCGCACAATTGGCACAAACCGGGCTAAAACAATCGTTTTCTTACCATACTTTTCGTAAAAAAATTGAGTCCTTGCTAAATATTCCTTTTTGAAAAACTTGGAATCTTCCTTTTGAAACAACCTGCGCTCCATACGAGAACCTGTAACGTAGCCAACATTATCACCAAGCACCGCACAAATAAAACAGCCAATAATCAACACCCAAATATTCAGCAAATTTTGCGAAGCTGCAAATCCAGCTGCCACAAGTAAACTGTCTCCTGGCAGAAAAAAGCCGATTAACAATCCTGACTCCGCAAAAATAATTCCCCATATTGCCAGGTAACTAAAATAACCTAACGACTTAACCAAAAATTGAACATCCAAGTGCATAAATTCGCTGCTCGTGACACAATATGCCTAAAATATCTTAACGTTAGTCTTTTTTCGGGACGAAAATTAATATTAAATTTAAATTGGGAGTAGGGAGTAAGGACTAGGCAATATGAGGAAAAGCAGAAAAGATAAATCTCAGAAATATATTTTATTCTCCCCCCCTCTCCCCCTTCTCCCCACTCTCCCCCTCCCCCCCTTCCCCTTAAGCCAAGATAACTAAAACTACTCAGATTATTCTGGAGTGCTGCGATCGCAGCGGAATTAGAATACCGGGTTAACTTCGTCCTTGCTGCCCTTAGTAGTATAGGCAACTTAGCTGGTAGTTTATTTGGCTTATTTCTGTTTTACCGTAAAGGCTATACATTTCAAGGTTGGAGTTGGGAAGCTGCATTACTTGTACTTGGTATTTTCACCCTATTACAAGGATTCTCGGCAACATTTCTCGCGCCAAACCTAAATCGGATTGTCCGTCACGTCCAAGAAGGTACTCTCGATTTTGTCCTGCTTAAACCTATCCGCAGCCAATTTTGGCTATCCGTCCACACCCTCTCACCTTGGGGATTACCCGATTTAATCTTTGGTGTGGTACTAATTGGTTACGCCGCTGCTAGACTCGGCTTACAAGCGGGAAATTTATTAATCAGCTTCATACCCCTAACATTTGGTTTGGTGATACTTTACAGCTTGTGGTTCATGCTCGGTGCGACGAGTATTTGGTTTGTCAAGATTTATAATGTTACCGAAGTATTGCGTGGGTTGCTCGAAGCTGGTAGATATCCAATGATTGCTTACCCTACCGCTTTTCGATTTTTCTTCACCTTCATTGTACCAGTGGCATTTTTAACTACAGTTCCAGCAGAAGCAATGCTCGGTCGTACTAACGTAATTTGGGTAGTTGGTGCGGGATTACTAGCAGTCACTTTATTCTTATTCGCTGGGTGGTTTTGGCGCTTTGCATTGCGTTTTTATACCAGCGCTTCGAGTTAGAGCTTCTATATAGTTTTTTTATCGAGCAGAGGCGCAAAGAAGAGTTTAATGAGAACGTAGGATAGGCATCTTGCCTGTCCTACAATATTATTTTCAACCAACAGCTTGAGCCGGAGAACCAACCCAAGCAGAAGCCGCAGGCAACGATTCCCCTTTCATCAGCATCGATAGATTACCCAAGCTGGAATCGGACTCCATGACAGTATTGTAGAGAACAATCGCTTCACTGCCTACCGAACAGCGTGAGCCTATAGTCACAGTCGAAATCTTCATCACTCTGTCTTCAAATAGGTGGGTTTGCAAGCCACAATCAGCATTCAGTGCGGCATCATTACCAATAGTAATTGTATCAAATTCGGTCATATCGGTGGTATCGGTGTAAACCCGTTCGCCAATCTTACATCCCATTAAGCGGAAGTACCAATTAATGAAGGGTGTACCCCGCAGCATTTCGACTAGGAATGAAACTGCCAGGGTTTCATGGATACAGGTAACTAGTTCTGAGCGAAATACAAACCTTGACCACAGGGGTTGTTCTGTTGGTTTATATCGACCGACAATCAGCCATTTGGCAGCAATGGTAATTATTGCGGCTGCTAATCCATAACCTAAATAGAGGAGTGGTAAAAATAGTATTACTACCCATTCCTCGTAATTGACATTCAGTAGCAGCATTTCGTCAATCAGTACAGAACTTAGGGCAACGATGCAGGTTAGGGGGAAGAGGACTCGAACCGCATCAAAAGCCATACGTTGCAGCACCATGCTTGTGGGTGGTTCGTAAGTTGATTCCACCGAAAAGCCTTGAGCAATTTGCCTTTGCGGCAGGAGAATACCGGGAGAACCAAACCAAGCGGTATCAGGTTGTGCTGCTTGGTTAATATCACTAGGAGGTATGGACATGCAACCGATCAAAGTGTCATCACCTATGGTTACACCTGCGGGTAGTAAGGCATTGTTGCCAATAAACGACCGCTTACCAACTTCAGTTGTTCGCAAATACATCCGTCCCCCCTCAACCCTGGGGGCACCTATAACCACACCATCGGCAATGAAGCTCTCACTACCAATTGCCACTAAATCGGGAATTAGCGAGGAGGGTGTCGCAATTTCTACCCTCCAACCGAGTTTTGCCCCCAGTAGGCGATACCAAGGTAGTAGATATGTGGTGGCATAAAGCGGACGGATAATATTGAGGCTCAATTCCATTAGTTTATCTACGTACCACAAACGCAAGTAGCGATGACTGTATAGGCGACAAGAACCAGGTTTAACCCGTCCCACAATCAACCACTTGAGTATGGCAATTTCTAGCATCATCAAGATGACAAACGACAAGGCAATTAGGGGTGATAATATCAGCCAATGTGCTTCATCGCTGTTCGAGTACATTTGTTCGACTCCAGGAATAATTGGTATTAGTTCCATAATTGGCAAGGTCAGTAGCAAAATTGCTTGAATAGTTCCAAAATAAGCTCGTCGTACCAGGGTCGGACGGGATAAATTCTTTTTTTCCCAGTTGATATCGACTTTACTTGCAGTGGAACCTGCCCAAATTTCTCCTGCTGGAATCTGTTGCAGGGTCGGCAGCATTGATAAGTCTTCGAGGTTGCTATCTTCACCCATAGCAGTATTTTCACTGAGTACGGCTCTCGCACCCACAAAACAGCGTGAGCCGATATCAACTGAACCAATTTTGAGCCAACCTTGTTCGACTGTGGCATTTGCTAATACTGCCCCGTAGCCAATACTACTATCCGCACCGATGCTTACTAGGTCGGGAATATCAATCTTGATGGAACTTAGGTGGACATTGGCTCCGATTTTAGCTCCTAAAAATCGGTAATAGTAGCTGATTAAAGGAGTACCGCTTAAAAAGTGAGTTGGTGTAATCGACAGCAAGTTCTTAACAAACCACCAACGCAAGTAAAAATTACCCCAAAGTGGATATTTTCCTGGCTTGACTTGCCCTAAAAATAGCCACTTGGCAACAATCGAAAATCCTAACATTAAAGGAATAATTGCCGCTAAAGTACCTACAGCTAAGAGAAGCGACTCAATATCGCTTGCACCGCTTTCCTGCATCCACGTATAGGCAAGGTACGGTAGCAACCACTGTAAGGCAAAGCAGAAGAGAATTACTATCAACCCTAAAGCCTGAATTATGCCACCTACAAGGTAGCCGTTTTTACTGACGTGCCGAAAAGGTACGCTGACGGTTGGGATACTTGGTGAGGCTTTTTGTTGTTGCAACCTAGCTGCTAATCCGGCAATAGTGGGGCATTGGTAGACATCAAGCATGGAGACGCGAGCAAATTCAGGTAGTTCTCGCAGTCGAGATACCAGGTTTGCAGCTAGTAAAGAGTGTCCCCCCAAGTCGAGGAAGAAGTTGTCTTCTATCGAAATTTGAGCGTGGGGAAAGAGCTTTTGCCAAATCGACGCGATAATCTCTTCGGTGGCATTACTGGGAAGGACAATACTTTCCCTGGGGGTGTTGGTTTGATTTTGCTGTGGTTGGGGCAACCGTTTGCGGTCAACCTTGCCGCTAGGTAATGTTGGTAAATCATCGAGGACTTCCAGGCAAGCAGGAACCATGTAGTGGGGTAAACGCGATCGCAAGATTAAGTTAGTTTCTTCCCGATTCCACGAGTCTGGATGCTGGAGAACAATATAGGCAACTAGCTGCTGTATTTCGGGTAAAGGTTCATATAACGTGACAACAGCACTGCGAATTCCCGGACATTCCAGCAGCACTGACTCAATTTCAGATAGTTCTACTCGAAATCCCCGCAGTTTGACTTGTCCATCCACTCGACCCATAAACAAAATTTCACCATCTGGAGTCCAACAACCTAAATCCCCCGTTACGTAGAGACGTTGGGTTATTTCGGTGCCATCGGTAAATGGATTATCCACAAACTTTGCTTGAGTGAGTTCGGGTCTGTTTACATAACCCCGTGCTAAACTAATACCCCCAATATAAATTTCCGCCGTAGTGCCAACGGGAACCTGTTGCTTGTTATCATCTAAAATATATACTTGATAATTGGGCAGAGGTTTGCCGATAGTAATTGGTTTACCAGGACTGCATTCTGCCCAAGTTGTCACGACTGAAGCTTCTGTAGGCCCGTAGGTATTGAGAATTCTTCTACCTGATTTACTCCAACGAGACACTAATTCCAAAGGACATTGTTCTCCACCCAAAATTAATAAACGGACTGTGGGAATATCCTCATCCATCATCGATAGTAATGTCGGGACGCAGGAGAGAACAGTTACCCCAAGTTCGGACAAAAACTTAGATAAAGCAGGCCCCGACCGTACCACTTCCGCAGTCCCAATCACTAATGTTGCACCTGCTGCAAAAGTAATCCAGACTTCCTCCACGGAAGCATCGAAAGCAATTGAAAATCCTTGGTAAAATCTATCGTTCGAGTTTACATCATAGACTTGGCTCGCAGATTTCACAAAATTACAAGCACTGCGGTGTTCAATCTCTACCCCTTTGGGTCTACCTGTTGAGCCAGATGTATAAATGATGTAGCATAAATCTTTTCTATCTACCTCTGTTTGTTCTGGCAGCAACCGTTCGCTAGAATGCTCTGTAATCGATGACCAACTTTGGTCTAGACAAATAATATTGCAGCTTAAATCCGTATATTTACTGGTAAAAGATGTCGCCGTTACTAAGGTAGCCGCTCCCGCATCCTCTAAGATATACTGAATGCGATCGCTTGGATATTCTGGGTCTAAGGGTATATAGGTCGCTCCAGCTTTGAGAATCCCCAGTACGCAGATTGGTACTTGCAAAGACCGCTCCAGCAACATTCCCACTCTCGTAGCTCGGACAATTCCTTGAGAACGTAAAAACAACGCAAGCTGGTTTGACTGCTGTTCGAGTTGCCCGTAAGTTAGAGATTCTCCCGCACAAATAAGCGCTATTTTATCTGGAGCAATATCGGCTTGTGCTTCAAAAAAATCATGCAAGCAGCCACGTCTTGTTAAATCACGGTCATAAGATGTGGTGACAATGTTAATAGATTCATTCATAGTTATAAAAGCATCGAGTTAAGCAAACAAAATATATACTTTGAGATTTGCACTGACATTTTGATATTTGTTATTTAGCTTGACTACTATCTTTCGACTAAGATAATAGATTAAATCTCAGCTTTTTCTAATGTATATAGTCTGTTCAGGCTTCAATATTGCACACAGGTTTGACGAAAGTCTGACGAGGATATGTCGAGATTGTGATTATTTTAATTAAGGTTGGGTTTGCGACTTATATATGATTGCTACCATCTCATATAAATAGTTTGGGGAAATTGTCCCGTTTTGTTTGTTTACACAAAAGCTAGTTTTCTCACGCAGAGTCGCAGAGTCGCTCATCGGGGTACTGTTTGTGGTCTAATTAGATGAAAGATGCTGTAAATACCACAGAGTCCCCACAGAACACAGAGGTAATTCAAGAGAGAATCACAAATTATTTAGGATTACTATATGAAAGTTTATATCAGTGCAGATATTGAAGGAGTTGCTGGAATTGGTCACTGGGATGAAGCAACTTTAGGAGAACAAAACTACGAGATTTTTCAAGAACAGATGACCCGTGAAGTTGTTGCAGCTTGTGAGGGGGCAATAACTGCTGGTGCAACTGAGATTATTGTCAAAGATGCTCACGATACAGGTAGAAATCTCGATCCTTACCAATTGCCCTTGAACTATTCCAAAAAAGAAGCCTTTGACGCA
>JANNFJ010001096.1:0-11403 GCA_031379725.1 Calothrix sp. OTE_75_metabat_31 | reverse complement strand
CACCTGACCAACCAGAGACGTTGGAACTAATAAAAAATCTTTCGACTGGTAAATGGGAAGGAATCAACCCTTTGGTAGTTGCGCTGTTTAATATCATGGGAGTTTGGCCGATGATTTACAGTTGTGTCCTTTTTATCGATGGTCGAGGGCAAAAAATTCCCGCATGGCCATTTGCTAGTTTATCATTTGCAGTTGGTGCTTTTGCATTGCTGCCATATTTAGCTTTACGGGAATCTAATCCTGAATTTGTGGGTCAAAAAAATACTTTTATCAAAATATTGAACTCACGCATCACTGGTATTTTATTAACTGTTGGTGCAATTATTTTGGTTAGCTATGGTTTACCACAAGGCAATTGGGCTGATTTTGTTCAGCAATGGCAAACAAGTCGCTTTATCCATGTGATGAGTTTGGATTTTTGCATGTTGTGCCTGTTATTTTCTGCCATTGTGGGAGATGATATGGCACGACGCGGCATGAAAAATCCTGTACTATTTTGGTTGGTGGCATTAGTACCTTTATTTGGTGCTTTGATATATTTGTGCTTGCGTCCGCATTTACCCGAAAGTAACATTCCTGCAATTAATAGCAAGGCTATTTCAAACCAGCAAAAACCAGCCGCTACCTAAAACATTATGAATCGCAATGTATTATGGCTCCTATGGGCTGGATTTATTATTTATGTTCTAATTTTGGCCCCACCGCTTCATCTTGATTCGACAATAAAACTACTAATAAACCTAATCACATTTCAATGGGCAGCAATTAACCCGGTGATTCTATCGTTGTTTTCCCTCGTAGGTATTTGGTTGCTAATTTTTAGTAGTCTGCTGTTCTTTGACGGTAGGATGCAATCGATTCGCTTTTACCCGTTTGCCCTAGCTTCAATCGCATCCGGTACAATTGGTTTAATCCCCTATTTAGCATTACGCGAACCAAACCAAAGTTTTACAGGCAAGAAAGATGCTTTTTTAAAACTACTTGATTCGCGGTTTTTTGTTATTTCTTTAATAATTACAACATTGCTTTTACTGACTTACGCATTAATATTTGGTAATTGGGATGCTTTTTTAAACGAATTTATCAGCGATAAATTCATCAATGGTATGAGTATTGCCTTTTGGTTATTTTACTTGTTATTTCCAACCCAAATTCTTGATGATGATATTGCTCGTCGTAATTGGAGGGCTGACACAATGGGAAAATTCTATTTCTTTATTGCTTTTGTACCCCTAATTGGACCGCTTGTCTATCTTTACTTGCGTCCACAAATGCCTGAAAGCGAGAGTATTTTTAATCATAATTTTACAGCTAGCACCAATTCTTGAATATAGGACTACCCCTGCATATTTTTGTTGACGTAGGGTGCGTTAGCGGTAGCGTAACGCACCGTTTCTAGACTACGCGTACTTAGATTTTTAAGCGCAAGCCACGCCAACATAAATCAAAGTATATGTAGGGTGCGTTACGCTGCTGCTAACGCACCAAGGCCTCGGAACGGTGCGTTACCAAGAGCGCTAACGCACCCTACGTATCTTTAAGCGCAAGGCGCAGGCTACGCCAACAAAAATCAAATAGTAGTCCTATATGAGTTCTATGTATTAAATACAATACTTGTCGATTAGAGATAGCCTAGATGCTAAAAACCCGGTTTCTTGAAGAAACCGGGTTTTCGATTTTATTTTGTTTCTCCAATTACTATTGAAGTAGAATCTTACAAAATTTCGATAAAATCCTAAATTTGTGAGTTCTTTAACTTATAAATTTTTGGTAATCCCCACCAAGGAATATTTGGGTATTCGTGATGTTCTTCGTGATAACCGAAGTGGTAGCAGGTTATAAAGGATAACCACTCAGGACGAGACATTGTTTGAGAATGATGTGGTTCCGAATACCCTTCTGTTGGTTCCCGATGCGGTTCAAATGTACCAAAGTAAAATAGTTGCAACGAACTCAAAATAGAAGGAATCATCCAAAATTTGGTCATATTATCTTCAGGAATATGAAGCAGACTTACCACCAGATTATAGATAACCATTAAAGTGATAATTTGCGTCCAACTCCAATATCGTTTCATAAAATGGAAATACCAAGCAAAAAAGTTTTTGTGTTTACCATTATGAAAATCTGGATCTGATTCACTTGCTGGGTGTTGGTGATGATGCCAATGCTTTCTTAATAACTTTTTATATGACAAACAACCGTAAAGTAGTAGGTACAAAGAACCAATAAAATGATTTATTTTAATATTCCCAGGAAACGCTGCCCCATGCATAGCATCGTGAGCAGTAATAAATAATCCTGTGTAAAGGAATGTTTGCCATACAATCGCACCAAAAATACTCAATCCGTTCCATTTCTCAATGTCTACTAAAAGCAAGCAAACTAAACTGGTAGCCCAGACCGCAAGTACTGCAAATGCCACCAATGGTGCTTTATATAGCGAAGACGGTGCCTCTGCTTTGCTTTCAAACGTGAACACAATCGGTTCTTGAGATGGTTTTTCTAGTTCTACTGTACTGTTGGTTGTCATAATAAATGGGGAATGGAAAATTTTCTTGGAGCATTAATTAAGCTATATCGATTCATGCCCATGTAGGCATATACATAATATTGAGAGATAAATAACAATCTAGTTACTAAAATACCTGTAATTTGAATACAAAAATCATTTTTTAGATATTTATTCAATTTGATTCAGATTTGCAAGTGTCAATTCTATTTAAACATTATCATATCTTAACACAAAACTTAACAATTGTTTTAATGTGAATTTTTTATCAATGCATTTGTTACTATATTCGCTTATTAGCGCACACTATAGACAATTTGGATAATAATTTTTAACTCCAGTAATGAAATGTCTAAAAATATTGTAAAGAATACCTTAAATTACTAATTTCTAGTTTATTAACTAGACTTAGAAGCTGGATACAAAATTTAATATTCAAGGGTTCCATATTAATTAACGATGCTTGGAAATGCTGAGATAAGTAAACCTTAACTTTTAATTTAATCAAAATTATTAATTTCGCATAGTTTTATATTTGATTACACTTTTATAATAGTGATACCCGTACCAAGCGCTATCTATCTATAGTTCCAAAAAATAGATAATCCCAACAAAAATATTGCTGCTTTTGAATATGGACTTATCGTTCTTAGGTGTAGTTAATATCAAAACTATGCAATTAAGTAGATGAACTTTATTTAAAAATATTTTTTTATATCAAACACTCCAAATTTTACCTTCTCCGCTCGAAGCATTATTCTCAGTATCGTAGAAGATACCGGGACTGTAAAATTTATGACTTATGCTGCAGCATTTGGGAGCAAGCTTTATGCTCTGTTATTAGAGTTAAAAAAATCTAACGTTAGTCGGAAGGTGAAATAAATTATATTGACCAGACTAAAAGAAAGTAGATTGATTTTTTTGACAAAGATTATGGCTCCTACAATACTAATAACTGGCGCATCGCAAGGTATAGGTAAAGCAACGGCAATGTTGTTTGCTCGTAATGGATATGACTTAGTACTTACGGCACGGCAGGTAGACCGCTTAGAAACTGTAGCTCAGGACATAACAAAGCTTGGGTACAATGCACCGCTGACTATTGGTTGCGATGTTCGAGATGCCGGACAAGTCAATAATTTGGTGCAAAGAGCTTTAGAGCGTTACAGCAATATTGATGTACTGGTAAATAATGCTGGGATTTTTGCAACAGGAACAGTCGAGGATTTTTCATTAGAAGATTGGCATCAAATTATTGATACCAACTTGTGGGGATATATTCATACTATTCATGCGCTACTGCCGCATTTTCTCGCACGTGGAACCGGAACCATCGTTAATTTGAGTTCTATTGGTGGAAAAGTACCTACACCTTATGTGGCAGCTTATTGCACTAGTAAATTTGCGGTTACTGGTTTAACTGAATCGCTACAAGCTGAACTTAAACCGAAAGGTATCCAAGTTTGCGGTATCTATCCAAGTTTAATTCGTAGTAGTTTGATGGAGCGGGCAATTTTTCGCGGTAAAGACGCAGAAGACGAAAAAAATCGCCGCGAACAACTTGGTTCAGTTATGAATGTTCCTGCTGTAGAGAAGCCTACTGATGTTGCAAATGCAATTTGGGATGCGGTCAAAAATGAAAAGTCAGAGGTACTAGTAGGCTCTGCAAATTTAGCGCAAGGAATGTATCGTTTATTTCCAGGTTTGACTCAGTGGGCTTCGCGGCAAACGCTGAAGAATCAAGATGAGGTGAAGGGGAGGAAGTAAGGAGTAGGGGGGGGGTTGCCCCGCCCAAAAATAAGTAATGATAAAATTTTTTAAACCCATGCTTTTTAATACCATCGAAAAACTTTTTCTTTAACCATAATTAGACCTCCTTGAGAAACTCGCAGAACATCACGAGTTAAAGTGTAGTTAGTACCACCTTGCACTGCGACATACTTTTTATTAATGGCTTCTTCTTGGAATTTTTGCCGGAGTAGGGGTAATATAATTTTGCTATTGTCACTCCGGGTAATAGCTACATAGCTACCTGTAATATTACCGCTGCAAATGTACACTATGAAACTGCGGGTAACCGCTTCAATAAGTAGATTTTGACCTTCAGGACATGCACTTGCAAGAGTTTGACCGTCTGCGGTTTTAGCATATTCAACTCGTTCTCTAACAACAGTGCGTCCCTGTTTGATTACTAACATTTCGTATGGTGTAATCGCGTAGGCAATTTCGTCATTGACAGCGATATATGTTTCGGCATTTCTTCGAGTTAAGGGAACAGTAATTTTCCCCCCATCAGTTTTAGTAATGCGGACATAATACCCTAAAGGATGCTTCTGATTTCCGATACAAATATATACTTGATATTTTCCAGTTTCAAAACTACGCCGAGGTATCGAATTTTCACTAGGACAGATTACTTTGTTTAATTGTGGTTCCTTTGATTTACTTAGAGCTTTGTCGGGAAGCGTTAAGAATTGCAATACAAATATACCTACCCAAGTAAATAACCGTGCAGGTAGGCAATAAAGCTTAATTTGCGAAAAATTCATTTATTGATTTTTTATTAAGTAAACTTACGTTGATGCGGACAAACGAATGTTAAAAATTCAGTATTTTGACTGTTGGTAAGGATTAAATAAGTATCGTACTAAAAAACGCCCAGAACAACTACTTTGGCTAAACGTTCATATTTTCTTTAATAAAAGTAATTACTAGATAAGTTTCTTGTTAAGTTAAGATAAGTCTCAATACGCCATAGGTTTTGGCAATGCAAACCCTGGTAGAGACCTTACATGTAAAGCCTCGGCGGGTTAAAATAAAGCCAAAATTAAAACCTTTCCCTTTCTTACCTCACCTTGCACTCACGCTTAGTAAAGATTGGGAGCATCCGGTTTCGGCGTGTAATGCGAACGCACTATAAAGTTATAAATCTACCAAAACAGGATGTTCCTTAAAGATTGCTCTAATTCGCCTTGTTTATTACAAAATTTTATTGGATGAAATAGTAAAAAGGCAGATATTTCTTATTGCTCACAATCTATAAACATCTTTACGATGCTTTACTTTGACTACAGTGACTAATAGCAAACTATCTTGTATTTCGTAAATAATTCTGTATTTTCCTGCTCGGACTCTGTATAAGTTATCAGAACCTTCTAATTTTTTCACCCCATCAGGACGTGGTTCAAAAGCAAGTTCTTCTAATTTAGTAACTACATTCTGTTGAACATCAGGAGGTAATTTTTTTATCTGCCTTTTTGCGGCTGGTGCAATCTCGACTTCGTAACTCACAAACCTAATTCCCTTTTGAGTTCATCTAGTGAAATCGTACCGACCTCTTGTGCTTCTTTTAATGCGGCTTTTGCATCTTCTAAATCTTCTTTATCTTCTTTGGCTTTTAAAAAAAGTAAAAAGTCTAGAACCTCGTATATAATTTCTTCTGGTACGTTTTCTATCTCTTCAATTATTTTCTGTTTGGCATTCATAATTTACACTTCTATAAGTTGACTCCATTATACAATGATAGTTATTGGAGCAATACTTGCTCAAGTAACAAATTCCTTATTACTACCCACAATAGCGCCAAATTTTGATTGCCTCTCCATAATCGATAATCACCTGGTGAGATTGTTAGGGAAGCGCAATCGCATTTTATCATATATGACAATGGCAAAGCGATCACAGTTATGACAGTATTGCTAACTTAGTAAAAAATTACGAATTATTCAGATTCTTCGTCTAAATAAGATTGGCTACTATGACGAACATGAAGAATTGAAACAACATCTTCTTCGACAACAAATAAAGCTCGATATTTGCTTTATATAGCCTTTCCCAGTCTCATGAGGTACAGCCATTTTACACCAAGATAAGGGCGCAAGCATGAGCGCCCCTACATATGTACCTCACCTGATTGGGAACCGCTATAAGCAGTTTCGATTTCTTGAAAAGCGGTAGGCTCAATGATAACCTGGTAGCTCATAGTCGGGGAGGGATGTTAAATTTTTTCTGCAATGTGTCTAAAGCTTGCTCTGCGGGAATCCCCTCACCCCGCTCAAATTCGTCTAACCCTTTACGAATACCTACTATTGCTTCTAGGTAATCGATTCGTTCTAAAAGTTCTCGATATGTGGTTGCTTGCTGTGGTGTTGTTTTTAGCGATACTCCGCAAGAGTCGCTGCGCGATCGCAAAAAATTAAGTAAATCTTCTAGAAGTTCGTTTGGGGTATTGTCAATTTCCTGCAACAGCAATTCTTTGATCGTCATTACGATTCGTAGGTAAGATTCATACTTCTAGTATAGCGATCGTATAAATTCTCAAACTCAACAAATGCGATCACACTCCATCCACAAATACAGAAAGGCGATGGCAATGGTATTCTTCGGCAAATGGGTTGTGTCGTTCCCCTTGTCGTGCAGGAATATCTAAAATATAATCCTTTTCTGCACAGAGTTGACGTAGTTCGGTAAAAGCATCTGCCAGAGAAGGGGTTTTTTATTGCTGATACCAAACTAGAAATTCTTGAAAAAGTTTAGGTTCTACGATCGCAGCAACTAATTCATCTTGTTTGAAGATTAATTGGGGTTCTGAGGCGATACCTCCGGTAAGTTCCGCTAACACATCAATCACAAGAGGGAGTTTTTGTTGGGCTTCGTCAAGCTTCCAGTTCATCTGCTTTCCTTGAAGAATACGTAATTATAGCCTAACGCAACCAGAAACGCGATCGCACTCTGGATAAAAAGCCAATCGCACTTCATCCACAAACACAAAAAAGCGATCGCACTTCAACGCAGTTATAGTATCTGAGTAGAGAATGCGATCGAACTTCATCCACAAACCCAACAAATGCGATCGTGCTTCCATCGTCATCACATTTCATCCACAAACACAAAAATGCGATCACATTGGGAAAAAAGGTGTGATCGCACTTTGCATAATTACAAAGACAAACAAAGCAAT
The DNA here is from genome assembly GCA_031379725.1 of Calothrix sp. OTE_75_metabat_31. GTDB lineage: Bacteria > Cyanobacteriota > Cyanobacteriia > Cyanobacteriales > Nostocaceae > JANNFJ01. The sequence continues at coordinate 3,931 of JANNFJ010001096.1, read as the reverse complement.
CGCAAGGGCTTTACTTCAATCAAATCGAATCGCAAGAGTATAAATATTTTTGCCTGAGTACTTAACCAAGATCGGGATATGCATCAAATTCCAATGGCAGACTGTATCAAGCTCACTGCAACGGTCGTACCTCCCCTAAGCTGGAGACTCGCCAATCTTGCCCCAACAGAGAGCTGCTTTGTCCTTGCCTGTAACCAGTCTCCTCTTTTTTCTGCCTGTATCCCTTCCCCAAAGTCTGCAAGGATGTACATGAACTCGCTTGTAATCGAACCTCGCGTAGCATCCGCTAAATCTCGGTGAGCTGTGGTAACTTTTGGGTTGAGCAAATCCTCTGGTCTCGAACCACTGCGGTTGATTGCACCATCGTGATCCATGGCTGCTACTTCAAATCTCTGTCGTTTCGGACTCCAATTGTGATCCCAAATGCACGCCTGTGTTGCGTCTCTGCCTTCACCGGGTCCAAAATTGGTCGGACCACCCCAGTTGACATTATCTATGTCGGAAATTCTGTCTAAAATGTCGTTAACTTTAACGAAATTAACGTTAAAACCCTTTCCACCAGCTTGGGCGACGATTCGCCCTTGTGAATCTATCATATACACATCGTGTCCGTACCCGTCAGAGGTATATAGATAGACATCGTAGCCCCCATCAGCTTTCTTCTCAATATGGGATATATATTGATCCTTAAAGTAATCTTGTAACGCATTACGAATAGATGCATCCTTCAACCATTGAGGCGTAATATCATTAGGGTCATTAGAGTAAATAGGGATAGGAATCTTTGTTGGTGAAGAATTACTACTTGGCAGGGTCATAACATTGGGGTTATGAGGCGGTAAATATACAGGCTGCGCCCAAGAAAAGTCCCCAGAAAGCACATCCGAACGATTTTGACCAGCTTTGTTAAAGACCTCAATTACGCCCCCTTTCTGGGTCATGAAGCCACCCTCAAAGTCTTGCCGATAGCTGCCATTAAATTCATAGCGATCCGATGTTGGGTATCCTAGTAAACCAGCGGGACCCTGCGCTCGGTAATATTTCTCTAATATATCGCCGCTTACAACATAAGCCTTATCGGAGCCATTCAACTTCATGATAATGCTGCGATTTGTGCGGCTAACTTCAAAGTCCTGTACCTCACCTTGTCCCCAAACACGAACTTCATTCGTCTTTCCACCTATAACTGCTGTTCCACCTACCCGGTTAAGAGCAGTAATAAAGGGATTACCAAGCACATCCGAGCGATTTTTTGCTGAATTATCAAAAACCTCTATAACCCCTTTGGCGTTTTGGGTGATGAATCCACCCTGAAAATTCTGACGGTATCCACCATTGGACTCATAACGATCGGAGGTGGGATAGCCAAGAAAGCTTGCTGGTCCTTTGGCAATATAATACTGATTCCAAATCTCACCACCCACTATATAAGCAGTGTTAGAACCATTTGCCTTCATCACCGTATTCTGTTGCCCATTTTTGACAAAGTCTTGAGCCTCACCTTGTCCCCAAACTTTAACCTCACTGCGCTTGTCACCTACAGCAGCTAGCCCACCCGCCCGGTTAATCGCATCCGTCCAAGCATGTCCCGTTACGGCAAAAGGCATTTCATTCGCTTTTAAAGCCTTAGACATCGCACCATTTTGGAATAAATAGCCACCTTCAAAATTTTGGCGTATTCCCCCATTCCATAGATATTGACTGTCTGTCGGCATTCCTAACCAACCAGATAACCCACCGAATTGTGTATAGGTTTTCTCCATTTCTTTTGTGACTACCACAGCACCAGTCTTCGCTGACCAGTGGATGCTGGCACCGTTGTCATAGGTGGTATAACGTCCCGTAGTCCCAAAGGGAGAAACTAATGTTGGTTTATTATCGCTCGTCGCTTGCCCTAAAATATTTTGATTTGCTACATAGGCTTTTGCAATGGCTTCAGTCCAAGGATAGCTTGGCATCTCATCGGGACGAAATGCTTTTGCTTGATTGGAATCTCGGTACAAATACCCACCTTCAAAGTCTTGGCGAACTCCCTCTTTCCATGTGTATTGTTTTCCCGTTGGCATACCCAGCCAGGTACCTGAACCGCCAACTTGTGCATAGATTTTCTCCATTTCTGGCGTAATTACAACAGTTCCCGTCTTAGCAGACCAGTGAATACTTCCTCCACTGCTGTAAGCGCTGAAACGACCTGTAGTACCCAACGGAGAAACATTTGTTGCTTGGTTGCGAACAAGTTGTCCTAGAACGCTTTGATTTTCTGTGTAAGCTTTTGCGATCGCAGCTTCCCAAGGCTTCGGAACAGTTGCCTTACTAAAAGCATCCGTGGGATTATTTACGAAGGCACCAAAGTTATTATTTACAAAGCTCGTAAACTGAACGTCATTTGAGCCATTCATCAATGCTCCTGTTTCCAAGCGCATCACATCGGAGCCACTAGCAACCAAAGCAACATTGTTACCTGTCATTGCTGCCATGTTATTGATAGCGAAGGGAGGAGAGAAATTCCAACCACCACTACTTAGCATTACCTCAACATCAAAAACTCCATCTACCCAAGCTCCTTTCTCCTGACGAATCAAGTCTGTACGTCCGTCAGCGTTAAAGTCTCCAGCAATCAGGTTGACATTGTTTCCATTCAGCGCACCCATATTCGGGATATTTGCTACAGCTTGAAAATTGCCGTTTTGGAGGGTCATTATCTGAACATCATCAACCCCATTAACCCAAGTTCCTTTCTCTTGGCGAATAAAGTCAGTTTTCCCATCCCCATTAAAATCACCAGCTACCAAATTAGCTCGATTGCCATGCATCCAATCGTTGGCAACATTAATTCCCGATTGGAAACCACCAGATGCATTACCTAAAAAGAACTGGACATCATTACCCCCGTCAACCAAGACTCCCTGTTCTTGACGCAAAACGTCTTCAAAGCCGTCCCCGTTGAAGTCTCCTGCAAACCAGTTGACATTATCGTCGATGTTGGCAAATGCTGCGTTAGATGACCAATTTAACTTATAAGTCGTACTACCAGTAACTTGGGAAACGTTGATATAGTAAGTTCCAGCAGCAAGATTAGTATTAATTGCCTCCGCAGATGTTCCAGTTCGATTGGAGACTAAGAGTGAGCGACCACTTGTATCCATCAGCGTCAGGCTCGCATTAGCACCCAACCCGTTTAAGCTGAAATTGACACTACTACTTCCTTTTAAATCGAGACGATAAAAATCACTGCGGTCAAAAGCACTTACAGCACCAGTAGCAGATTGAAAACTAGAATTGAGCGATATTCCTTTAGCGCTTGAAGACGAATCAAATACCATACAAAAAGCTTCCCCTTAAAACAAAAGATGAAAATCAGGTTGAAAAGGCAAATGTATTATTTAAGTGAGAATTATTATTATCCCTATTCAATACTGGTGCTTAATACTGCTAAATATCTACCGTGTAGTTGCCTAATTTATTTTTGAAGAAAGAATAAAATAGCAAGTAATTTTTGTAAAGAAATGGATTTTGTACGGAAAGTACGGTTACAGCAGTTTTCGGGTAAATAGACCACATGTAGGGGCACGATACATCGTGCCCTTAAGACTATCTGTGGTTCAATTAGCTGAAAATAGCTGTAATTCGCGGAAAACGTATGTTTTGTATCTTTTAAGACATTAAGTTTGTAAATCCAGGAAATTTAGGAAAGTGGGATATTGCACAGACAACAAAACAAAACTGACTGGGATAAATTATCCCAGTCAGTTTTAAATTTATTAGGACTTACTCAAAAACTCTCCCAAACCCGCTATTTACTCTGTGTACTCTGTGTCTCCGTGGTCAATCTTTCTAAGGCTGTTGCGTAAGTCCTATTTATATCTAATACCAATTCTATGTGAAGCTGCATAGAACGCCCGCAGGCTGTAAGCCTGGGGCTAACTGGAAC
>JANNFJ010001094.1:0-3225 GCA_031379725.1 Calothrix sp. OTE_75_metabat_31 | reverse complement strand
CGTTAATCCCGAATATCCCGGCCCCGTACTCGCAGCAAATCCCGGCTGGGCAGGATACGACAACCGAGGACAAATGATTCCCCCCGGTCAAGGTAAGCATTTCTTTGACCCTGCAAATCCCCAATTGCGCGAATATTTGCTCAATTTGTACGAAGAAATTGTTACTAATTATGATGTTGATGGGTTGCAACTCGACTACATCCGCTATCCTTTCCAAGACCCCGCAGCAGGACGTAGTTACGGTTATGGAACAGCAGCAAGAACCCAGTTTCAACAACTTTACGGTGTAGACCCGGCAACAATTAGCCCCAGTCAGGTCGATATGTGGCAAAAATGGACGGCATTCCGCACCCAGCAAGTTGATAGTTTTGTTGCTCAGGTTTCCCAACGATTGCGGAAAAAGCGACCAAATTTAACTTTATCAGTAGCAGTGTTTCCTTTACCCGAACGGGAACGGGTTGAGAAGATACAGCAGCATTGGGAAGTTTGGGCAAAGCGTGGTGACATCGATTTGATTGTACCAATGACATACGCACTCGATTCGACAAGGTTCGAGCGATTAGCACAACCTTGGATTGCTTCGACTCAGTTCGGGCAATTGGGTGCGGCATTGTTAGTACCAGGTATTCGGTTATTGAACTTGCCAACTCCTGCTGCATTTGACCAAATTCAGGTGATTCGGGATTTACCTGCGGTTGGTTATGCCCTATTTGCGTCAGAGAATTTGACCAGTGATTTGCAGCAAGTGTTTAGCAACACGCAAGGAAATCCTCGTCGGATTGAGAAAGAACCGATTCCTCACCGTCAACCGTTTGCAACTGCGGCAGCACGGTATAAGGGGTTGCAAGCTGAGTGGAAATGGATTCAGGAAAACAATCAATTGCGGTTGACTTCGACAACGTTGGCAAGTTTTAACGAGCAAGTCGATGTGTTAGAAAGTGCTTTGAATCAGCTTGCACAAAAGCCGAGTGCGAGTAAGTTAGCTACAGCTACGTCATCGTTGAGGAGATTTCAATCGCAATTTCGAGGGTTGATGCAGCAGCAGGCAGTCGAGAATCCCTATCAAGTCCGCGTTTGGGAGAATCGTTTGGGTGCGATTGAGCGGTTGTTGCGTTATGGGGAAAGGGTGGAATTGAGGTAATTGGGGTTATTACAGAGATTTTTAGGTAGAATTTTGTCTCGCGCAGAGGCGCAGAGAGAGAAGAGGGCTAGTACTATGTATTATATTTTACCCAGTTGGGTTACGTCTTGCTAATAAGCGATCGCAGGGCAGGGGTACAATTATTAATGTGGCATCAATTGGTGGTCGTCTTGCATTTCCTCTTGTATCTTCCTACCACGGCACAAAGTGGGCTGTAGAAGGAATTTCCGAAGCTTTGCGTTATGAGTTACGTCGCTTTAATATTCAAGTAAAAATTATTGAACCTGGTGGTATTAAGACAAATTTTATTAACCACGGCACTGTTTGGGCTAACCATCCCGCTTATACAGCTATGATTGACGAAGTGAAGAGTTTTCAAGAGAAAATTAACGATTCTTTACCAGAACCGTTAGGTGTTGCCAAAACCATTTATAAAGCAGCTAATGACCGTTCGGGGAAACTACGGTATTCACCTTATGGTGAGGCTTTTTTTATTGCACATGCGATTCTTCCCGATAGATTATGGTGAGCTTTGCTTGAACGTGTAATGCTTGGGAAAAGTAAATCTCATCAATAAACATTTTTTTAGTAGGAACGTAAATGAAGAAAAACTTTTCTTTACATTAGACATCTTCTAAAAAAGAATGTAGAGACGCGATATATCGCGTCTTTATAAGGTTTACGCATAATTACTGCACTGGAGATGTCCAGTTGGAAAATCTTCCTCAAGCTGGAGTTTGCCACCAAAACTTTATGTATACCATTGAAAATGGTTCGTATTAAAAATATGCTGTTATGAAATTATCGCTGCGTTTAATGTTGGGTTTTTTATTGCTTGGAGCATATGCGTGCAACCAAACTAGTGCGACATTGGAAAATCCAGCCTCCTCCCAACAACCACAAAAACCAGCAGCAAAAAACGTCATTCGCACCGAACCACTCGCAGCAAAACCGATTCGCATCGACATCAATAATTTACCAGCACCCTTCGCTACCGATAGCGCTTCTAAATCTCCGCAAGTTGTCCCAATTCCCCAAAATCCGACCTTACGAGTTCCTTCTGGTTTTACTGTAAATGTCTATGCTGAAAATTTAGATGCACCACGTTGGTTAGCTTTGACTCCCACGGGGGATGTATTGGTAACGGAAACTAGGCAAAACCGGATTCGCTTATTACGGGATACTAATAACGACGGCACAGCCGATATTAAAACTACCTTCGCAACTGCTGCAAACGGTTTAAACATTCCCTTTGGAATGACATTTGCAGGCAATAATTTTTTCTTAGGCAATACTAATGCAGTATTGCAGTTTCCCTACACCAAAGGACAGGAACAACTCAGTGGTACTGGTAAAAAAATTACTGACCTTCCCGGTGGTGGCTACAATCAACATTGGACTCGTAACGTCGTAGCTGCACCCGATGGTAGTAAGCTATACGTCTCTGTTGGTTCTGAGTCGAATGTCGATGAAGAACCACTTCCACGAGCCTCAGTACAGGTAATGAATTTGGACGGTTCGCAACGACAAACCTTTGCTTCGGGGTTGCGAAATCCTATAGGTTTGGATTTTAACCCAGTCACAAAAGAACTGTATACAACAGTAAACGAGCGCGATGGTTTAGGCGATAATTTAGTACCCGACTACTTTACCCGCATTCGTCAAGGTGAATTTTATGGGTGGCCTTATGCATATATGAAACCCAATTATCTCGACCCACGTCAAAGCACTAATGGAAAGAGCAAGCGTCCCGATTTAGCCGTAAAAACCCGTAGCCCAGATGTCCTATTTGAGTCGCATTCGGCTGCACTAGGTTTACAATTTTACGACGGTAACAAGTTTCCTGAAAAATATCGAAATGGAGCATTTGCAGCATTTCGTGGTTCTTGGAATCGCAATTCGGGCACGGGATACAAAATAGTTTTTATACCTTTTGATGCTAAAGGTCGTCCCCAAGGATACTACGAAGATTTTCTCACAGGGTTTTTGCTCGACCCCTCTGTACCAACAACTTGGGCACGTCCTGTAGGTTTATTGGTTGCATCTGATGGCAGTTTATTATTTACTGATGAAGCGAATAATCG
>JANNFJ010001061.1:0-2051 GCA_031379725.1 Calothrix sp. OTE_75_metabat_31 | reverse complement strand
TAGAGACGTTACATGTAACGTCTCTACAAGGCTTTCAGGGTTTACGATTTTCTTAACCGAGCAGTATTACCTTCACTTCGTTCGAGGGCAAGCCTTTGTGGTTTATTTTTTAACCCCTCAGAATTAATGACACAAACCCCTACGAACATTTTCCTTGCTGCGGGTTGTGCTTCAGCGCTACGGAGCATCTCTGTCAGTCCTTGCTTTTGTGCAAATCAAATGTACAACAGCTTAGTACTTTATAATCATTCGCACGATTCAGTATTTATTCGGTTAACTATAGTACGAATGGTAATATATAGTGAGGCATTAAACAATTACTGGGGTGTAATTTAATAATATATTTGCTAGTATTTTTGATTAATGAAAGATAAATCAATAAAAATTTTAGTAATTGTTAGTATAAATTCCTGTATATCCGCAGCTTGTAACCATTTTCATGGATTAAAGATTATGGAAAGCACTTATGAAAACTGTATTTAACTCACTTTTAGAACCGTTAAATAAACTTTCAATATCTGAACGAATAGTTTTAGATAAGATAATGCATCCTGTGACGTTTGCAGTTGGAACTTGCATATTTCAAGAAGGTTCGATTGCAGATAGCTGCTATCTGATTGAAGAAGGTATAGTCCGGGTTGAAATTGCGTCAGAAAATAATTCTAATTTTACTCTTAATTATTTGGAAGCAGGGGCAATTTTAGGAGAAATAAGTTTATTAGATAAAATGCCTCATTCTGCTACTGCTTATGCCCAGACTAATATCATAGCTCAAAAAATACTAACTCAAGAGTTAGAACTATTATTAGAAACTCACCCTAGAATATTAATTTGTCTTTGGGAAGCATTAGGTAAGACTGCTGCACTTAGAGTTCGTCATTTGAATAAACTTGTAATTAAAAAAGATAACTTTGAGATAGACCCAGAAGTTGAAGAAATGCTAGACAAAGCAATAATTGCTCAAAAAGAAATTCAGGGTTGGTCAGAAGAAGGTATAGATACTTTATTACTTGCAATTGCTTCATCGGTTGCAGAACAGTCCGAATTATTAGCAACAGCAACAGTAAAAGCAACTCGCGTCGGTGATATTTCCGATAAAGTTACCAAGAATAAAATTGCTAGTTTGGGTATTTATCGTTCGCTAGTTGGGAAATCTGGATACGGTTTTCTCTCTAATTATCAAAATAATCAAATTAGTGAAATAGCATGTCCAATCGGCATTATTTTTGGGATGATTCCGATGACAAATCCTGTTGCTACAGCCATTTTTAAAACTTTAATTTGTATAAAAAGCCGAAATGCATTGATTTTAAGTTTTCCACTTTCTACTAAAAATGTGGGCACATTAGTTTGTGAAATTATTCAAGAAGCTTTAAAAGCACAAAATGCACCTGGAGACTTAATCCAGTGGTTAAAACATCGCAACTCACGTGAGAAAACAGAAACATTAATGAAACATAAAAATGTTTCTTTAATTTTAGCAACAGGAGGGGCAAATATGGTGAGAGCTGCCTATAGCTCTGGCACTCCGGCAATTGGTGTCGGGTCTGGGAATACTCCTACTTTAATTTGTGCAGATGCAAACATTCAACATGCTGCCCGCAGTATTGTTTTAAGCAAATCATTTGATAATGGATTAATTTGTGGTTCCGAACATAATTTGATTGTTGATGCACGAGTTAGAAAAACATTTATTAAAGCACTGCAAAGAGAAGGTGCAGCAATACTTAGTCAGGAAGAAACTAGCCATTTTAACACCATTGCTTTTGAAAAACAATCGAATAAGTTACAAGCAAAAATTATTGGTCAGTCAGCAGCAAAGATTGCGGAAATGGCAGATATAAAGCGTAATTATGCTATCAAATTAATTGTTGTCCCTAATGAGAATGTGAGTTTAGATAATCCATATAATTATGAAAAAATGGCTCCGATATTGAGTTTATTTACAGTTCAAAATGAGATTGAGGGTATAGAGCTTTCTCGGACAATATTACAGATAGAAGGGCAAGGGCATACAGCAATTATTCATACTAAAAATAAGGCAATAATCA
>JANNFJ010001047.1:0-4519 GCA_031379725.1 Calothrix sp. OTE_75_metabat_31 | reverse complement strand
CGTTACCAGCAATTGGAAGGAATGGGGGCAATTTCCAAGTTGCAAATCAAAGAAAAACTTCAAGCTTACAAAGTTGCAGAAGCCCGCAAGGAAAAGGCAAAAGTTGGGTTGCGTCCAAATCCAGCCGCAATTACTATTGCTTCATCTCGTATTGACCAAGAAAGAGCGAGGGGAGAATCGACTATTGCAGCTTTGACTAAGGAACGGCAAAGCCTGCTAATGCGAAGAATACAAAACGAAAATCAGATTCTTCGCTTCCAACAAGAACTCAAACAAATTACAATCGATACTGAAAAAAGTATCATCCGCGCTCCTGAAGCTGGTGTAATTTTGAAGCTTGAACTGCGAAATCCCTCTCAGGTGGTACGACCCGGACAAGCGATCGCGCAAATTGCACCTAACGGGGCACCCCTGGTAATTAAAGCTCGCGTTGCAGCCCAAGATATCAGTAAAGTTAAAATTTGTAAACTCGATAATATCGCGCAATGCTCCCAGGGTAAAGTGCAGATGCGTATATCCGCCTACCCTTATCCCGATTATGGTGTTTTATCGGGTGCAGTTCGTGCAGTTACTGCCGATGCATTACCAGGAAATCAGATGTCAGGAGGTGGTACGAAAAGTAATGTTAATAATTCTGTCGCTTACTACGAAGTCACAATTCAACCAGAAGAACTCCAATTAAATAAAAATGGCGGTCACTATCCAATCAAAGCTGGAATGGAAGTTTCAGCGGATATTATTGCTAAACATGAAACTTTATTGGTTTTTATTTTAAGGAAAGCGAGGTTATTAACGGATATTTAAGTAAGTTACAATTTTTCACCCCTCATTGTGGTAATTCGCTATACCACAGTATTGTAGGGGCACGATATATTGTGCCCCTACAATGCTTTCGACACATCTAAAGGGTCTTACCTGGCACAAAACGTAATTGCGAATTGCTTTAATTCTCGTCACGTCCGTGGACTTGAGCGGGTGGACTTGTTGCCTCTACTGCAGTAAAAGGCTCTAAAATCTTGTAGGTATGGGATGCACCTTTTGGAACTACCCAAGAGTTGCCCACTTCCAAGCGCACAACTTGACCTTCGAGATGCAACTCCGCACTACCCTTGATAACATAACCAACAGTTTCATATTCGCGCACTGTGGGTTCTTTCGCTTCATTCGGTTGCTCATCTTCCCAAAGTCGCATTGACAAAGATTTACCCGAAGCAAGATATTTCTGACCGAGTTGACCTTTGGGAGAATAAACGGAATCAACTTTTTTAATGCTTGTATCAGCCATAGTATTTTCCTCTTTTTGATAGTCAGTGGTTAGTGGTCATTACAACTGACAACTGACAAATAACTTTATGGTTTCAGAACAACCTTAATACAGTTATCTTTTTTATGCTTAAAGATTTCGTAAGCGTGGGGTGCTTGGTCAATGGGCAGAGTGTGGGTAATAATATATGATGGGTCAATTTCACCATTTTGAATGCGTTCGAGTAACGGACGCAAATACTTGTGAACGTGGGTTTGCCCCATTTTAAAAGTTAACCCTTTGTTCATTGCTGCACCCATCGGCAACTTATCAACAAAGCCACCGTAAGCACCTGCAATCGAGACATGACCACCTTTTCCACAACTGACAATTACTTGTCGCAAAGCTGTGGGACGGTCTGGTTCGAGTTTCACGGCTTGCTTCACTTGGTCGTAAAGTGCCATGTAATCAGTACCATGCGCTTCTAATCCCACTGCGTCAATTACCGCATCAGGTCCCCGACCACCTGTCATTTCCTTAAGAACTTCACCTACGTCCATTTCCTCGTAGTTGAGAACTTCAGCTTTACCTTGAGATGCAGCCATTTGCAGACGTTCGGGGATGCGGTCAATAGCTATGACTCGTTCTGCACCTAACATGAATGCGCTTTTAATCGCAAATTGTCCAACGGGTCCGCAACCCCAAACGGCAACAATATCACCGGGTTTGATATGGCAATTTTCCGCTGCCATATAACCTGTTGGAAAGATATCAGTTAAAAATAATACTTGCTCGTCGGTTAAGCCATCGGGTATTTTTAACAAACCTGTATCAGCAAAGGGGACGCGAGCATACTCAGCTTGACCGCCTGCGTAACCTCCGAAGATGTGCGAGTATCCAAATAAACCCGATGGGGAGTGACCCATGACTTTTTCTGCTAACCAGCCATTTGGGTTAGAGTTATCGCACAACGACCATAAATCGGTTTGGCAGAAATAGCAATTTCCACAGGCAATTGTGAAGGGGACAACTACGCGATCGCCTATATTGAAATTTTTCACCGCAGTTCCAAGTTCGACGATTTCCCCCATGAATTCGTGACCCAGAATGTCACCTTTTTGCATTGTGGGAATGTAGCCGTTGTAAAGGTGTAAATCGGAACCACAAATTGCTGTTGAAGTGATTTTTATAATCGCATCGCGTGGATTAAGTATTTTCGGATCTGGCACTGTATCAACTTGTACCTTATTATCGCCATGCCAGCAAACTGCTTTCATAAGATTTAGGGAGTAGGGGAGTTATCGAAGATGTCCAATTATGCCGTAGGATAGGTATCTTGCCTGTCCTATGACATAATTAATTTCATTGTGACGTTAAGGAATCTGATAATAACCTTTACGAGTACCTGTAATTGGTTCAACTGTTTCTTCTACAACCTCTTCAGTTTCTTTCAAAAACTCTTTGGTGCTACGAGGTAAATCTTCGTCAAGATTGAGTTTTTCACGGACAGTTTCAATGGCTTCTTCAATGGGGTTTTCCGATTTTCCTACTTTATTTTGGACATTATTTCTTGTTGCTTGGCTAGCGTCAAAAACAGACTTATTATTTTTTCCGTTCAGACGGTTATGGATGCTGTCATCGGGTGTTCCTTTATAGTAGGTACCTTCGGGAGACAAAACAGTTTCACCAGAGGAATTTTCCCTTCTTTGTTCTACTCGATTTTGGGGATTATTTTTTGTTGCTTCGCTAGCATCAAAAACCGATTTATTATTATTTTCGTTACCCTTACGAAGGCTACCATCGGGTGTTCCTTTGTAATAAACACCTTCGGGAGATACGACAGTTTCCGCACTTGCAACCAACATGGAGTTATTAAAAACTGGGGCTGCGATGAAGATAAAGGCTACTAGGAAGATTGTTAAAACTTGACGCAGTAATAAGGCTGGGAAAAAGGAAATTACGTTCTTCATTGATAAAGGTTCTCCAGAAAAGTGAAAGAAAAGTGAATTTGTTTGAGTTTGTAGTTAGGCAGGGATATTAGTTAATATGGCGCTTTAGCGCTACTATGTGCCTACTACTTGAAACTTTTTAGGGTTTCAATACAACTTTTATACAGTTGTCTTTCTTTTGTTGAAAGATTTCGTAACCGTGTGCAGCTTGTTCGAGGGGTAATTGATGCGTAACCACCTGCGATGGGTCTAATTCTCCTGCCACAATCATATCGAGCAATTTATGCATGTATTTCTGTCCGTGCATTTGACCCATTCGGAAGGTTAATCCTTTGTTGAAAGCTGCACCTAACGGCATTTTATCGATGAAGCCACCGTATACACCCATAATTGCTAGCGTGCCACCTTTGCGACAAGCTACCATCATTTGTCGCAAGACGTGGGGACGGTCAGTTTCTAAACGAAGTTTTTGTTTGGTTTGGTCGTAAAAGTCTTCTAAACCAACACCATGTGCTTCTAAACCCACTGCATCAATGCAGGCATCGGGTCCCCGACCACCAGTCATTTCTTTTAATGCTTCACCTGCGTCAACTTCTTCGTAGTTAATGACTTCGGCTTTGGCATATTTTTTCGCTAATTCGAGACGTTCGGGGAAACGGTCAATAGCAATAACTCTTTCGGCACCCATCATGTAGGCACTAATCATGGCAAATTGACCGACTGCACCGCAACCCCAAACAGCGACGATATCACCGGGTTTGATGTCGCACAATTCGGCACCCATGTATCCTGTAGGAATCGCATCGGAGATGAAAAGTAATTTCTCGTCGGGTATATCTTTGGGAACTTTAACTACACCAACGTCAGCGAAAGGAACTCGGATATATTCGGCTTGGGCACCTGCATAACCGCCGAAAGCGTGGGAGTAGCCGTAAATAGCAGAGGTAATATTACCGAATAGTTTTTCTTCAATCCAGCCTTCGGGGATGGAGTTATCGCACAACGACCACATATCACGGGCGCAATAATTGCAGTGACCGCAGCCGATTGTCGAAGGAACTACTACGCGATCGCCTATTTTTAAATTATTGACTCCGCTACCGACTTCGACTATCTCCCCCATAAATTCGTGACCGATGATGTCACCGGGTTGAACTGTGGGGATGTAGCCACCGTAGATATGTAAATCGGAACCGCAAATAGCTGTAGATGTAATCTTTAAAATCGCATCACGCGGTCTCAGAATTTTCGGGTCGGGCACTGTTTCAACCCGCACATCGTTCGCACCGTGCCAACAGACTGCTTTCATAGGAGTTAGGGAGTAGGG